>CAUJEL010000091.1 GCA_963169875.1 Candidatus Zhuqueibacterota bacterium | reverse complement strand
ATTCAGGACGCCGATGCAGCAAAGGTCACTATTCAGGCACGGGACTACCCGGATTTTCAGTTTCACCTTTTTAATATTGCGCCATTGCAATCCATAACCACCGGCTCTGCTTTGACGGCTGGTCAACAGATTGGAACCCACGCGGACCGGAACAAGCCCGCGGGTATTGCCGTGAGTGTCAACAGCACCCGCGGCTTGCGGTTGATCTCCTATTTTAGTGTCATCACCGATTCCCTTTGGCATCGCTTTGGCGAGTGCCATGTTCCCACCATGGAAGATTTTATCATCGGCAAAGAACAGCGCGATGCGGACCCCCTGACCTGCAGCGGGAGTACTTTTACATCGAGCGGCCATCTGCAAAGCTGGACCGAGATGAAGTGCCACTGGGATGTGGACACCTGGGGGTATCCCCGCTTCGTCGAGGTCAACTATATCGACTTTGATCGCATCTTTAAAATTTCCAGATTCCGGTCTGCAGTGGGACACGATTTTTCCGATGATTTTGAAAAATGCCGCAGCATGAAGCACTATCTCTGGTTGAACGGCGATACCGGGTGGGAGACGGCACGGCTGTATGTCCCGGTCAATGGAGTGATTTCGCAGCGGCGCGAGGAATTCATGGGCAGCCAGATCTGGATACGATCTGACGATTATCCCGATTTCGAATTCGGGATTTTTCACATCAAGCTGCAGGATTCGACGCTGGCGATAGGGGATGCGGTGACGGCCGGGCAGTTGTTGGGCACCCATTACACCACGCGGACCTATTCCGATATCGCGGTCAGCGTCGAATCGCCACGGGGGCGCAAACTCATCTCCTATTTCGAAGTGATCAGCGATGCTCTGTGGCAGCGCTATCAAAACCGCGGCCTTACCAGCAGGGGGGACGTCATCATCACAAAAGAAGAGCGCGATGTTTCGCCGCTCACCTGTTCGGGGGAAACCTTTATATCAGGGACCGGGGCGCTGGAAGATTGGGTGACGTTAAAATAGCAGAAAGGAGCACTATGTCCTATGTGATGGTGGATATCGAGGCGGATGGGCCGATACCCGGCGATTACTCCATGATTTGTTTCGGGGCCGTGATGGTGACGCCGGATTTGGACTGCATCTTTTATGCAAAACTTGCGCCCATCTCCGAACAGTGGCATCCGGAGGCCCTGGCGGTCAGCGGCTTTACGCGGGAAGAAACCCTGTCATTCAGAGATCCTTTTACGGAAATGCAGCGTTTTGATGCCTGGTTGAGTGATCATTGCAGCGGCCGCCTGATGTTTATTTCTGACAACAATGGATTCGATTGGCAATTCATCAATTGGTATTTTCATCACTTTCTCGGCAGAAATCCATTCGGCCATAGTTCGGCCAATCTGGGTTCTCTTTACAAAGGGCTGGTGAAGGATACCATGCAAAATTTCAAACACCTGCGTCTGACGCGGCACACGCACAATCCCGTCGATGATGCGAAAGGCAATGCCGAGGCGTTGCTGCACATGAAAAATATAATGGGGTTGAAAATAAGTCTGTGATGGTGGAAGAAGAAATTAACCTGTTCTATTCATAAACCGCCGAGTGCGCCGAGGCCGCCGAGCTATTTTTGGGGGGAATTA
The DNA here is from genome assembly GCA_963169875.1 of Candidatus Zhuqueibacterota bacterium. Lineage (GTDB taxonomy): Bacteria > Zhuqueibacterota > Zhuqueibacteria > Residuimicrobiales > Residuimicrobiaceae > UBA2214. The sequence goes on along the minus strand of CAUJEL010000091.1, from coordinate 27,590 downwards.
TTGAACAAGTTTTGATTTGAATTTCATCTCAGTGATAAAAGTTGCTATCGATGCAATTATGATGTTTTTTTCTTTGCGCATCTCTGGCTGCTCGGGGGTGAATAATTCAGGTTCAGGTAGTTTTCATTTTTCCCCATTCTTTCCACAAAAAGGTTGCGGTCAAGAGCGCGGAGAGCGCATCCGCGAAGGGGGTGGCAAGCCACAAGCCATCCAGTCCCCAGAGCAGCGGAAAGAGCCAGATGGCGGGGATGAGAAAGATCACCTGGCGGCTGAGGCTGAGGAAGATGGCGTGTTTGGGTTTGCCCACGGCCTGGAAATAGCTGGAACTGACGACCTGAAATCCGACAACCGGCAGCATCAGGAAGAACAGGCGCAGCGCCCTGGTGCCGAGTTCGATCAGCGCCGGATCGTGCGGGCTGAAGAATTGGATCAAAAAGTGGGGCATGGATTGGGCGATGACGAATCCCGCCACCGTCACCACGCTGGCGGCCTTGATGGCCAGGCGCAGGGTTTTCAGCACGCGGTCGTAGCTTTTGGCGCCAAAATTATAACCGATGATGGGTTGGGCGCCCTGGTTCAATCCAAAGATGGGCATGAGGATGACCATGGCGAGGCTGAAGATAATGCCCATGGCCGATATCGCCAGATCGCCGCCATAGCGCTGCAGCTGGTTATTGAGAAAGGCGTTGAGGACACTGGCGACGATGTGCATGGCAAAGGGGGCGGAGCCGATGGCTATGATCGGCCGGACGATGGGCCATCGCAGTGGTAAATGGGCGCGATGAAAATGCAGCAGGCCTCTTTTTCTCGAAAAGTGCAGCAGCACCCAGGTCATCACCGCGGCCTGTGAGATGACCGTGGCGATGGCCGCACCCGTCACCCCCAGGTGCAGCCCGAAAATAAAAACGGGGTCGAGGAGGGTGTTGAGACCGGCGCCCACGAACATGGACTGCATGGCGATGCGCGGATTGCCCTCGCCGCGGATGACATTGTTGAGGCCAAATCCGACGGCTTGAAAAACAGTGCCGAGCACTATGACGTACATATACTCTCTGGCATAGGGCAGAACCGCATCGCTGGCGCCGAAGAGCCGCAGCATGGGGTCCAGGAAAATCAACCCGATCGCGGTTAACACCACAGAGGTGATGCACAGCAGGGTGAAGGCATTGCCGAGCACCTCTTCGGCTTCTTCCTTTTTTTGCTGGCCCAGGCGGATCGAGACGGTGGCGGTTGCGCCGAGTCCCACCAGCATGCCAAAGGCCATTTGCACCTGCATGATGGGAAACCCGACGGTGGCGCCGGCGATGCCGAGGGGGCCGACGCCCTGGCCGATGAAGATGCGGTCGACGATGTTATAAAGCGCAGTGGCGATCATGCCGGTGATCGCGGGCAGTGAAAAACTGTAGAGCAGGGCGGGGATGGGATCTTCGCCCATGTGGGTGGCTTTATGCATCAATTTTGTTCGATCCTGTAAAATATCAAACTGGAAAAGTGCGCAGGTCCAAAAAGAATATCAATATGCTGTAAAATGATAAAATATCATCAATTCAGCAAGAGAAAAATTTGTGATCGACTCATGGTTCAACACGGGACGAGTCTCTCAAGGGGGGTCAACCCCTGCGGGAGTTTTCTGGAGGATGGCATCCTCCGGCAGATTCTGCACCGGGGTTCCAAACCCGGTGCGATCAAAGACTTTTGGTGCCACGCGGCGCTATACAAAGGGCGAATTGTCCCGCCGGGCGTAAATGATCCCTACAAGGATGACGTGGAGGGGGTGGCATAAGGAAGATGACAACGGGGGCCGTTTCTGTCATGCGGCGAGCATCTTTTACGTCTTGCGACAGTAATTGGTGTGTCCGCAGGAAAACCATTGACAAATTTTCAAAAAATGCGTATATTTATCGGCTTTCGCATTTGGCGCGTTCGTCTAGTGGCCCAGGACGCTGGCCTCTCACGTCGGTAACACGGGTTCGAATCCCGTACGCGCTACACAGACAAGACGATGCGCTTCATTTGCACGTTTAACGCGCCCGTAGCTCAACTGGATAGAGCATCTGGCTACGGACCAGAAGGTTGGGGATTCGAGCTCCTCCGGGCGCGCTCATTTTGCGGAAGGCTTTTTCATGCAGGATCACGTCACCTGGATGCGGATTGCGCTGGAAGAGGCGCATAAAGCCTTTGAAAAAGATGAGGTTCCGGTCGGCGCAGTCGTGGTGCATGAGGGCCGGGTGATTGGCAGAGGCCACAATCTCATTGAATCCCTGCAAGATCCCACAGCACACGCCGAAATGCTGGCCATGACCGCCGCCGCAAATGCCCTCGCCTCCTGGCGGCTGGATCAATCTACCCTCTATGTGACGCTGGAACCCTGTATGATGTGCACCGGCGCAATCCTGCTGGCCAGGGTGCCCTTGATCGTCTACGGCGCGGCTGATCCCAGATATGGCGCCTGCGGCAGCCGGCTGCAGCTGACCGACGGGGTAAACCTGGATATCCAGGCCCGGGTCATCAGCGGCGTACTTGAAGATCCTTGCAGTCTGCTGTTGAAAGAGTTCTTTAAAAAGATTCGTCAGAACAGGTCTTGATCGTACAGGGACCGGAATCCGGCGAATAGGATGGAGAGGTGCCGGAGCGGCTGATCGGGGCGGTCTCGAAAACCGTTGTGCCCTTGCGGGTACCCAGGGTTCGAATCCCTGCCTCTCCGCGGAAGATATAGAAGCAAGTTTTCGGAGAGGTGTCCGAGAGGCTTAAGGAGCACGCTTGGAAAGCGTGTGTAGGCGACCCCTACCGCGGGTTCGAATCCCGCCCTCTCCGCCATGCCACACATTTTCTGCAGCACACCAGTCGATTTAATATGGGGCCGTAGCTCAGCTGGGAGAGCGATACGTTCGCAACGTATAGGCCGTGGGTTCGAATCCCATCGGCTCCACTAACAAAGGCTGTGCTAGACGGGGAGCTAGCGGTGCCCTGTAACCTGCAACCCGCTCCAGCAGGGTCGAATTCCCATTCTGAGGTTTGCTCACTTTCATGTCTCGCCGCGGTAAGCAATGTTGAAAGTTCAAGCCCTACGCAATAGACACGTGCCTAACCCCGTCAGGATCGGAAGATAGCAGCGGTAAGCATATCATCTATGTGCCGTAGGAGTACTTGGCTGGAGTTGTTTGCCGTTGCAGCTTGTTGGCAGAGGAATCGAAGATGGGTGCACAGCCTTTATTAGCTCAGACCAAGCCGGATGCTCACATGTCCTATCTCGTACTAGCCCGAAAATATCGCCCCATGTTTTTCGATGATGTGATGGGGCAGCATCATGTGACGCTGACTCTGCAGAATGCCATCCAGCAGAACCGGATTGCCAATGCCTATCTCTTTTCCGGTCCGCGCGGCGTTGGCAAAACCACCGTGGCCCGGCTCTTGGCCAAAGCCCTGAATTGCGATCAAGGCCCCACGATCTCGCCCTGCAATACCTGCTCTTCCTGTGTCGAAATCAATGAAAGCCGCAGCCTTGACGTCTTTGAAATAGACGGCGCCTCCAACCGCGGCATTGATGAAGTGCGCAATCTGCGCGAAGGCCTGCGCTATTCGCCAACAGCCGGCAAACACCGCATCTATATCATCGACGAAGTGCACATGCTCACCAACGAGGCGTTCAATGCCCTGCTGAAAACGCTCGAAGAGCCGCCGCCCCGGGTCCTGTTCATTTTTGCCACGACCGAATCCCATAAAGTGCCCGCGACCATCCTGTCGCGGTGCCAGCGCTTTGATTTCAAACGCATGCCCAACCATCATATCATCGAACAATTGCAGCATCTGTGTCAGGCCGAAGAGATCGTTGCCGATGAAGAAGCCCTGCGCCTCATCGCGGTCAAGGCCGACGGCAGCATGCGCGATTCGCAGAGCATCCTCGACCAGATCATCGCCTTTGCCGGCAAGACCATCCATGCCAAAGATGTGGCCTCTCTGCTGGGCATCATCGACCAGGAACTCTTTTTCAGACTCACGGACCTGATCCAAGCCGGCGATATCGAAGGCGGCATGAAACTGGCGGAGCATATCTATACAGAGGGCTTTGATTTCAACGAATTTCTCATCGGCGTGGAAGAGCATCTGCGCAATTTCATGATCATGGCCAGCACCCAGTCGCCGCACCTGCTCGACGTCTCCGAAGAGCATGCGGCCCGCTATCAGGAACAATCCGGCCGCTTCTCCATCGAGGATCTGCTGCGCCTCATTCGCATCGCCGCGGACACTGAGAATCTCATCCGCCGCAGCAGCAATGCGCGACTGCAGTTCGAAGTGGCCATCGTCAAAATGATCAAGATGAGCACCAGTGTGCAGTTGGGGCAACTCCTCGAGCAGGTTGAATCGGTAAAAAAAAACGCTAATTCCGTTTCGAAAGTGACAGGGTCAACGCCTGTCACTGAAAAGCTTCGTCCATCCCATTCTCCCATCCCGGATAAGACTGTCTCAAGTTCACCCGCAATTATAGCAATATCTGTCCCGCAACCGGAAACCGGACAAAATGATCCCTCCAATTTGTCATTGGCAAACCTGGAATCGCAATGGAAAGCCATCACTGATGCGGTCAAGGTGAAAAAAGTCGGCCTGGGATTGTTCCTGGCCGAGGGGTGGCCGGTCAAACTGGACGGCAAAAAACTGGAGATCATGTTTTCGGCCAACAATGGTTTTCACATCGATGCCATTGAAAAGAATGCGGCGGAACTGCAGGATATTATCGCGACAGTGGTGGGTGTACAGCTGCGGATTCACTGCGTCAAGGATGATCGCGGTATTCTGCAGCAGCTGCGCAAGATTCCGCCGGGCGCGGACAAGAAAAACGATTTCGAGTCTCTGCTAAAAAACAATGAAGCGGTGCGAAAAATAGTCGATGCATTTGATGCAGAATTTATGAAATAAGCGTTAGAGGTGAGAGATGTTTAACAAGGGCAACATGGGCAATCTGATGCGGCAGGCGCAAAAGATGCAGGAAGATTTGCAGAAAGCGCAAGAGAATCTGGTCAATATTACGGTTGAGGGCAATGCCGGCGGCAACATGGTGGTGGTCACGGCCAATGCCGCGCAGGAAGTACTGCAGATCAAAATCAATCCCGAGGTGGTGGATCCGCAGGATGTGGAAATGCTGGAGGATCTGATTTTGGCGGCGGTGAACCAGGCGTTGCAGAATTCGCGCGCCAAGGCGGAGGAAGAGCTCGGCAAGGTCACGGGCGGTATGGGGCCGGGCATGCTGGGCGGGATGAAGTTACCTGGATTCTAACAAGAGAGTTTAAATGCGCTACTCTTCAGAGACGGTCGAGCGCGCGGTGCACGAGTTGAGCAAACTCCCCGGCATCGGCCGCAAATCGGCACAGCGGCTGGTGTTTTTTCTGCTCAAGCGGCCGGCCGAAGATGTGAAAATTCTGGCGCAAGCGCTGCTGGATTTGCACGAAAAAGTGAAATACTGTTCGATTTGTTACAATATCACGGAACAGGATCCCTGTCACATTTGCAGCGATGTCCACCGCGATCAGTCGCTGATTTGCGTCGTCGAAGAGGCCAATGACGTGGTCGCCCTGGAAAAGACCGGAGAGTTCAAGGGATTGTATCACGTGCTCGGCGGCGCGATGTCGCCGCTGGACGGCATTGGCCCGGATAATCTCAAGATGCGGGAGCTGTTAACCCGTTTGACCGGCCAGGTTCACGAAATCATCCTCGCCACCAATCCCAACACCGAGGGAGAGGCGACGGCGCTCTATCTGGTCAAGCTGCTGCGGCCGCTCGAATTAAAGCTGACACGCATTGCGCGCGGCATTCCCATTGGTGCGGATATCGAATATGCGGATGAGATCACCCTGTCCCGCGCCATTGAAGGCCGCGTTACGCTGTGAAAATTTCCTGGCGGTCCTGCCGCCAGCTTGTCGGGCCCGATGGGGAGTGGCGAATTTAACTCTTGTTTTTAACGACAATTTTTTAGTACTTTAAGTAAAAGCATCCCTATTTCAGGGCCGGCGTCCTTTTCCCGGCCTTTAGTCTTATAAAGGTGAAGCGCTCTTGAATACTTCTTTGCGATGGCCGGACCGGATCGCCTGCGCCCTGGCCAGCACACTTTACAGCGGTTACTCTCCCGTGGCGCCAGGGACGGTGGGGGCGCTCGTCGCCGCGGTGGCCTTGTGGTACATCAGGATGGATCAGACGTACGCCCTGTTGGCCGCGGTGATTGTCGCTTCTGTTGCCGGCGTCTGGGCCGGCCGGCGCGTTGAAAAAATCTGGGGGTCTGATCCCGGCCGCTTCAACTGGGATGAGGTGGCGGGCATGATGGTCAGCCTGCTCTTCCTGCCCCATACGGCGATCGTGTTCATCGCCGCGTTTATTGCGTTTCGGTTTTTTGATATTGTCAAGCCGTTTCCCGTGAACCGGTTGGAAGCGCTGCCGCACGGCTGGGGCATCATGGCAGACGATCTCATGGCCGGCCTGTACGCCAACATCGTGGTGCAGATTCTGGCCAGAACTGTTTTGCGGGCAGGGTGAAAAGGTGCTGCGACTTGAGATCATCTCCATTGGCGATGAGCTGCTCATCGGCCATACGGTCAATACCAACGCAGCCTGGATGGGAGAACAACTTTTTCAATCCGGCATTCAGGCCTCCTGGGTCAGCGTCGTGGGCGACGATGCCGCGGCCATTCAAGCGGCCTTGTCCATGGCCGAGTCCCGCGCTGATGTGATTCTGGTGACCGGCGGACTGGGGCCCACCCATGACGATATCACGCGCACAGTGGTGTGCGACTATTTTTCCACAGCCCTGGAATTGAATGACGATGTTCTGACACATATTAAAAATCTTTTCTCGCGCCGCGGCATCCCCATGGCGCGGGTCAACGAGAATCAGGCCATGGTGCCCCAAAGCGCCCGGCTGATCACGAATCATCACGGCACCGCGCCCGGATATGTTTTTCTGCGCCAGGAAAAGCATTTTTATTTCATGCCGGGGGTGCCTTTTGAGATGAAGGCGATGATGACCGATGTCATCCTGCCCGAACTGGCCGCGCTCAAGCAGGATCAAGTCATTCATCACCAGATTTTGAGCACCATCGGCATCGCTGAGAGCGCGCTCTTTGAAAAGATCGGCGACATCCAGGCGGTGGAAGCCTTTGCCAAGGTGGCGTTTCTGCCCGCACCTTCTGGCATCCGCATCCGGCTGACGGTAATGGATCATGACCAGGCCCGGGCGCAGGAACGTCTGCACCAGGCCGTCAGGTTGATCCGGCGCAACATCGAATCCTACATCTATGCCGAGAAAGATGTTACTCTGGAGCGGGTCCTGGCGGACCGGCTGGTCCAGACCGGCGTGACCATCGCGGTGGCGGAATCGTGCACCGGCGGATTGATCGCCCATAAATTCACCAACATTCCCGGCAGTTCCCGGTTCTTCGAGCGCGGCGTTGTCTCCTACAGCAACGCCGCCAAGACGGAGCTCCTTGGCGTCCCGCGGGAATTGATCGCCACCCATGGCGCCGTGAGTGCGGACGTGGCGCGCGCCATGGCCGAAGGGATACGTCGCATCTCCGGCACCGATTACGGTCTGGCGACCACGGGCATTGCCGGTCCGGACGGCGGCAGCGCAGAAAAGCCGGTGGGATTGATCTACATCGGACTGGCTGATGCGGAAAACAGCGCGGTCCATGAACGGCACACCTTTGCCAACGACCGGCTGGTCAACAAAGAACGTTTTGCCTATGCGGCACTCAATCTGCTGCGTAAAAAAATTCAGGGCATCGCGGATTAATGGCAACCATTCGTACGTTCATCTGTATTGAACTTCCCGCTGATTTGCGGCAACAGCTGCTGGATATGCAAACGCAGCTGCGGCCCCTGGGCCATGGCGTCAGTTGGGTCAAGCCCGATGGCATCCACCTCACCCTCAAATTTCTCGGCGATGTGGAAGCCGGGCGGATGGACGCCATTGCCGAAGCTGTCGGACTGGCTGCGGCGGATGTAGCCGCCTTTGACGTCTCGGTGCAGGGATTGGGGGCTTTTCCGAATTTCCGCAGACCCCGGGTGTTGTGGGCAGGCGTACAGGAGCAGAGCGGTTTATTGAAAAAACTGCAGCATCAGATTGAAATCGAATTGGCGCACCTGGGTTACCCGCGCGAAGAACGCGATTTTTCTCCGCATCTGACCCTGGGCCGGGTGAAAGATTCACATCAGGCGGAAGCCGCCATCAGCAAATTTCAGCAAATGAGATTCACGCCAGTCGTTTTTTCAGCTGGTTCCATCATCGTCATGCGCAGCGACCTCAAATCCGATGGCGCTGTATACACACCGATGCGAACGATTGAACTTTAACAAACAGGACCTATCATGTCAGAAGAAAGAGATGAAAAACGCAAAGCGCTTGAATTAGCCATGACCCAGATCGACCGCCAGTACGGCAAAGGGTCGATCATGTGGCTCGGCGAAGACAAGATCGTGGCGATCGACACCATTTCAACCGGTTCGATCTCCCTGGACGCCGCTTTGGGTGTCGGCGGCGTGCCGCGTGGCCGCATCATCGAAATTTTCGGACCGGAATCTTCCGGTAAGACGACGCTGGCCTTGCACATCGTTGCGGAAGCGCAGAAAACAGGCGGATTGGCCGCATTCGTGGATGCGGAACACGCTCTGGACGCCCGTTATGCCCAGCTGCTGGGCGTTGACACGGATAATCTGCTCATTTCCCAGCCCGACACCGGCGAACAGGCGCTGGAAATCACGGAAACCCTGGTGCGCAGCGGCGCCCTGGATGTGGTCGTCATCGACTCGGTGGCCGCGCTGGTGCCGCGGGCTGAAATCGAAGGTGACATGGGCGACGCCCAGATGGGTCTGCAGGCGCGGTTGATGTCGCAGGCCATGCGCAAGCTCACGGCCGCCATCAGCAAATCCAATACCTGCGTCATCTTTATCAATCAAATCCGTGAAAAAATCGGCGTGATGTTCGGCAGCCCGGAGACCACCACCGGCGGCCGCGCGCTGAAATTTTATGCTTCGGTGCGCATGGATATCCGCAGAACCGCCTCGATCAAGGATGGCGAGGCAGTCATCGGCAACCGCACGAAGGTCAAGGTGGTGAAGAATAAAGTGGCGCCGCCTTTCCGGGAAGCCGAATTCGATATCATCTACGGGCAGGGCATCTCGAAAATTGGCGATCTCATCGATCTCGCGGTCAATAATAATATTCTCGACAAGAGCGGCACGTGGTTCTCGTTTGGCGAAGAGCGCCTCGGCCAGGGACGGGAAAACGTCCGCCGCTACCTGGATCAGAATCCGCCCTTGCTCGCCACCATCGAGACCAGGGTGCGGCAGGCGCTGGGACTCGTGCCCGGCGAGCCTGAGGCCAAAGAAGAGAAAGAGAAGAAGAAATCCAGTTGAACGGCCTGCGCCAGAGTTGCTGAAAAAAAAGTATCATGACTATGCGAACCATCACGGCGATCGAGATACAAAAAAAAGATCCGCATCGCGTTTCGGTCTTTCTGGATGGCGAATTTGCCTTTGGTCTGCACCAGGATGTGCTGCTGGAGAGCGGCATCGCCACAGGGGATGAGCTCAGTGATGAGCGCATACAGCAAATCCTCGATCTGGAGCAGCGCAAGCGCGCCAGGGAGAAGGCGCTGCGCCTGTTGTCTGTGCGCGCGCGCAGCCGCAAGGAGCTGCACGACCGCCTGGTGCAAGCAAAATTCGGCCAAGATGCGGTTCAATGGGCACTTGCAGAGCTGGAACGGCTGGGGCTTGTGGACGACAGCGGTTTTGCCAAAGCCTTTGGCCAGACGCGCTCCATCACCCGTCCCAGCGGCGCTTTTCTGCTGCGCCAGGAGTTGCGCCAAAAAGGATTATGCGACGCGGATGTGGAAAAGGGCATCCAAGCGGCCTATGCGGAGAAAAGCGAGCGCGGACAGGCTTTTGAAGTCGCCAGCAAACGCAAGCGGGCGCTCGCTTCACTGCCCGAAGAGAAGGCGCGTAAACGTCTGAACGATTTTTTGCTGCGCCGCGGCTTTAACTGGGATTTGGTCACAGAGATCATGGAAGAATGGGACCGGTTATAACAAAGGTAAGGTAAACGATATTTATGACATCTCATGAAATACGGCAATCATTTCTTGATTTTTTTAAGAGCAAGGGTCATCACATTGTGGCAAGCGCGCCGGTGATTCCGCAGGATGATCCCACCCTTCTTTTCACCAATGCCGGCATGAATCAATTCAAGGATATTTTTCTTGGTCTGCGACAGCGCACCAGTCCGCGCATCGCGGATTCGCAAAAGTGCATCCGGGTTTCCGGCAAGCATAACGACCTGGAAGAAGTCGGCCGCGACACCTATCATCATACTTTTTTTGAGATGCTGGGCAACTGGTCTTTTGGCGATTATTTCAAAGCCGAGGCGATCGCCTGGGCCTGGGAGCTGTTAACGGATGTCTGGAAACTGCCGAAGGACAAGTTGTACGCCACAGTGTTCGCCGGCGATGCAGAGGATAATGTACCAGCGGATGAGGAAGCGGCCGCCGAATGGCGTACTAAAACCGATATCAATCCGGATCATATCCTGAGATTCAGCAAAAAAGATAATTTCTGGGAAATGGGCGAAACCGGGCCGTGCGGCCCGTGTTCGGAAATCCACATCGACCGCGGTGATGGGTATTGCGACAACAAGGACCCCAACCACCACTGCGGCGTCAACGCGGGATGTGCCCGTTATATCGAGCTTTGGAATCTGGTCTTCATTCAATACAACCGCGATGAACGCGGCGTACTCAAATCTCTGCCCAGCAAGCACGTCGACACGGGCGCCGGATTCGAGCGGGTCGTCTCCGTGCTGCAGAAGAAGCGCTCCAATTATGATATTGATCTGTTCACGCCCATCATCACCAGGATCTCCGCGGTCACCGGCAAGCCTTATGGCGATGGCGAAGAGGGCGTGGCCTTTCGGGTCTTGTGCGATCATATCCGCGCGCTCTCCTTTGCGATTGCCGATGGCGCCATTCCGGGCAACGAAGGCCGGGGGTATGTCTTGCGGCGTATTTTGCGGCGGGCGGCCCGTTTCGGCCGCGTTTTGCAGATGCGTGAGCCCTTCATCTTCAAACTGGTGGAGCCGCTGGCCGAATCCATGGGCGACGCCTACCCCGAACTGCGGCAGAGGCGCGCGCATATCGAACGCGTCATTCACGCCGAAGAGGAGAGTTTTGGCCGCACCCTGGATCGCGGCATTGAAATATTCGAAGAAAAAGCGGCCAAAGCCCTTGCAAGCGGCTCTGATGTCTTTTCCGGCTCCGATGCCTTTTTACTGCACGACACCTTCGGTTTTCCGCTGGATTTGACCCAGCTCATGGCCGGCGAGAAGAACCTCCGCGTCGATGTGGAGGGCTTTAACGAGGAGATGGAGGCTCAGAAACAGCGTTCCAGCCGTTCTCGCGATGCCAATTATCAAACCATCGATATTGCGGCGGACGCAAAGGGCGGCTCGGAGTTCACCGGTTATCTGCTTGATGCGGGAGATTCGGAAATTATCCACGCCGAACCGCAGCGGCTGGTCTTGCAGAAGACGCCCTTTTACGCCGAATCCGGCGGTCAGGTGGGTGATACGGGACGCATTTTCAACGATTCTTTTGTCTTCCTGGTTGAGAACACAAAATACGTCGGTGAGCATATTGTGCATTTCGGCAAAGTGGACAGCGGTGCACTGCCGCAAGCGGGTGACCGCGTTCAGGCTGAGATAGACGCCGGCAAGCGGCGCGCCACCGAGCGCAATCATACTGTCACCCATCTTTTACACCGTGCCTTGCGCTCGGTGCTGGGCGAACATGTGCATCAAGCCGGCTCGCTGGTGGCGCCGGATTATATGCGTTTTGATTTCACCCATTTCGAAAAGATGAGCGAGGCGCAGCTGCAAGCGGTTGAAAAGATGGTCAACGATTCCATTCTGGAAAATCATCCCGTGCACTGGCGTTTTTTGCCTCTTGAAAAGGCGAAAGAGATGGGCGCCATGGCCCTGTTTGGCGAGAAGTATGGGGATGAGGTGCGCATGGTGGAGGTGGAAGGTTTTTCACGCGAATTATGCGGCGGCACGCATGTGAAGGCCACTGGTGAAATTGGCCTGTTCACCGTGACTTCCGAGTCCGCGGTGGCTGCGGGCGTGCGCCGCATCGAGGCGATCACCGGCGGCGTGGCCTACGATCACAGCCGTCACAAGATGCGCCTGGTGGCGGAAACCGCTGAAGCTTTGGGATGCCGCGAGGAAGAGATCAGCGAGCGCCTGTTGCGCATCCTGCAGGAGCGCAAGGTGCTGGAACATGAGGTGAAGAAACTTCGTCAGGCGGGTTCCAGGGATGTGATTGCGGAGATTATCGGCAGGGCCGGTGAGATAAGCGGAGTGCGCATCGCCACGGGCCGTATCGAGGTTGCCGGCATCGATGAATTGAAACAGGCCGCGGATGTTTTGCGCGACGGCATCGCATCTGGAATCGGTGTTCTGGCGACGGTGCTGGACGGCAAAGTCTCGTTTGTTTGTATCGTCACCAAGGATGTTACAGATGCCCGCAATTTGCGGGCGGGCGATATTGTTAAACAGGTAGCGCAGATAGCCGGCGGCAGCGGCGGCGGCAGTCCGCATATGGCCCTTGCCGGCGCCAAAGATCCCGAAAAGATTGACCTGGCGCTTGAAAAGGTAGAAGAAATCGTCAAGACGTTGATGCAATAAACGATAAAAGCCCGCCTGCAGTCGGGGCAATGATCGCTTACTGACTATAATGAGGTAGTCCGTGAAGGTTTACCAACAGCTCATGCAAATCAAGGAAAAGCGAGGTGCCGGATATCTGGTCCTCATTGATCCGGACAAACAGAGCACGGTTGAGGCTGTCGAATTGGCCTGTGCCTGCGCTGAAGAAGGTGCAGACGGTTTGCTCATCGGCGGCAGCTTGATGTTCACCCATATATTTGATGAAGTCATCAGAGGCATCAAGGCCGCGTGTCCACTGCCGGTGCTTATTTTCCCGGGCAGCACCCGGCAGCTTTCGCCCCATGCGGATGCGATTCTCTATCTCTCCCTGATCAGCGGCCGAAATGCCTATTATATTATCGGCGATCAGGTATTGGCCGCGCCCATCATCAAATCGATGAATCTGGAAGCTATTTCCACGGCTTATATGCTGATTGAGTCCGGGAATATCACCTCGGCTCAATTTCTCAGCGACACCAAGCCGATTCCGCGCGAAAAGCCGGATATCGCCATGGCCCATGCTCTGGCGGCCGAGTATCTGGGCATGCGCATGGTTTATCTCGAAGCGGGTAGCGGGGCGAAATTATCGGTTCCGGAGCAGGTTATCGCTGGCGTGGCGAGATATATCTCCATTCCCATCATCGTGGGCGGGGGCATTCGCACGCCGGAGGAAGCCCATGCCAAGGTGGCAGCGGGCGCCAGTTTTATTGTCACCGGCAATGTCATTGAAAAGAACAGAGATCGCGCGCTCATTCGCGCTTTTGCCGAAGCGATTCATGGTAAATAAATCGGGGACGGGATTGGGTTGACGTATGGGATTTGCGGACACACATGCACATTTACTGCCTTTTTGGGATGATGGCGCCGATTCCTGGGAGACCGCCCTGGCCATGCTGGACATGGCGGAGCAGGACGGCATCGATACGGTTGTGTGCACGCCGCACATTCTGACACCGCGCGAGCTGCTCCAGGAAGACGTCCTCTGGGCGCGCTACGAAGAGCTGGTCGAACGGGCGCAGCGAAAAAATTTACATCTGACCATCCATATGGGAGCGGAGTTGTTCGTCAATCCGGATCTCGACTTGAGCCATAAAATCGCGACACTGGCTCAAAATGGCAGATATTATCTCGTGGAATTCCCCATGGGTATGATGCCCGAGTTTGTGGCCAGCGGTTTTTTGAAGAAAAACCAGGCCGGGCATCGCACGCCGGTCCTGGCACATCCGGAGCGGTATATCCGGGTCATTCAGAATCCCCAGGAAGCCTATACCTATGTGGAGCGGGGCGCACTGCTGCAGATTAACGCGGGCAGCCTGCTCGGCGTTTTTGGCAGTACCATCAAAGAGGTGGCCTTTCAATTAGTGCGGGCCAGACTGGTGCACGTCGTAGCTTCCGATGCGCACGATCTCAAAGCGCGGCCGCTGGTTTTGAGCCGGGCCTTTGAAGTGGTTGCCGCAGAGATCGGCCAGGAAAAAGCCGGCCATTTATTTTCCGAAAACCCGAGACGCATTTTTCGCGGTGAGAATATCATCAAAGAACATCCAAAGCCGGTTGTGGCAGCGACAAAACGCAGCTTCTGGCAGCGCATCACAACAAACTTGAAATGATAACATGGATCCCATAACCTTTATAGACGTTCAATTGCAGGAGAGCGCGCAGATCATGACGCGCATTCGCGCTGATTTTCGCGAAGCGATCCTGGAAGCCGCAGAGACCATGATCGCCGCGCTGCGTAACGGGCACAAAATTTTGATCTGCGGCAACGGCGGCAGCGCTGCCGACGCCTCGCATTTTGCCGCGGAACTGGTGGGCCGCCTGCAGCGCGACCGCCGCGCGTTGCCCGCCATTGCACTCACAACGGACATCTCCATATTGACCGCTGTGGGCAATGACTATGGCTACGATCAGGTATTTCGCAAGCAGGTGGAGGCTTTGGGCCAGTCAGGCGATGTGCTGATTGCCATCAGCACCAGCGGCAATTCGCCCAACATCCTGACTGCGATTGAAACGGCCCGGCTGCAGGGTATGACGGTCATCGGCCTGACCGGCAGAACTGGCGGGGAGATGGTCCCGGTGTGCGATCAGGCGCTGATCATGCCCGCGGCCAGTTCGCAGCATATTCAGGAGGGTCACATCGCCATTATCCATATCTGGTGCGCCCTCATCGAGAACACCCTGTTTCCACAATAATTATGAAGTGCTTTTAGAGAGTCCCATCCACCTTGAATTTCCTCAATTCCGCCATATTGCTGGGTCTGCTTGCCGCTTTGCTGCCGCTGCTGATTCATCTTTTCACGCGATCGAAGGCGAAGCCGGTGGTTTTCAGTTCCCTGCGTTTTCTCAAGGCGCTGCAAAATCAGAAAATTCGCCGCGTGCGATTACGGCAGATTCTCCTGCTCATATTGCGCACGTTGATCGTCATTTTTCTGGTGCTCGGCTTTGCGCGCCCCACCTGCCGCAACACGTCACCGGCCCAGGGTCGCAATGCCAAAACCAGCACGGCGATTGTGATCGATCATTCGGTCAGCATGACCTGTCAGCATCGCGGCATCTCCTTTCTGGAGTCCGCCAAGGCCGCTGCCAGTCAATTTGTCGGCCGATTACAACCCGGAGATGAGCTCTTTCTGGTTTCCAGCAACGATACCACCGCGGATATCTGGCGGCGTTCATACCACGATTACACGGTGCTGCAGAATCAGATACAGAACCTGGCGCCAGCCCATACCATGACCGACCTGTCCGCGGCGTTGACGTACAGCAAAAACCTGCTCGCCAGGGCTCACAATATCAACAAAGAGATCGTACTGCTCAGTGATATGCAGCGCAGTGGATTCAAATTGGATTCTCTGGCGCTCGGGGACGAACAGCTGCGGTTATTTGCCGTGCCATTTCAGGCACCCGCGATCGCCAATCTCTCCATTACTTCCGTGAAGGTGAGATCTTCCATCCTGCAGTCCGGCAAACCCATCGAACTGCAGGTGGGTTTGAGCAATTGGGGTGAGGCGCCGGCACGGGATAAAATCGTGCAGATCTTTGTCGACGGCAAGCGCATGGCGCAGAGTGCCGTTTCTGTGGACGTTGGCGCTTCCGTGAATGAGACCTTTCATCTCACCCTGAATCAGAGCGGCTGGATCAAGGGATATGCTCTGTTGGAAGAGGACGATTTGTCGCATGATAACAGGCGCTATTTCGCATTTTATATTCCGGACCATATCCAGTTGGCGCTTGTCGGGGATAAGGGGCGGGGTATGGAGTACTTGTCTCTGGCTCTGCGGCCGTCCTTCGAAAGCGCGCCCTATTTCCGCATCACTGCGATTTCTCCGGAGCGGCTGCTTTCGCAAGCGCTCGATTCATTGAACATCATCGTGCTTTACGATGTCAGCTTGTTGCCCGATGCGGTCATAGCCAGATTGCGCGCCTATCAGGAAAAAGGCGGCGGCTTGGTGGTGGTGATCGGCCGACAGGCCGATATCCGGTGGTATAATCAAGTTTTCAATCCCGCATTGGGCCTTTCTCCGTTAATCGCTGCGTTGGAAGAAGGGGGGTCGTTTTCGCTTGGCCGTACCGATGTGGCGCATCCGATTTTCTCGGGCATTTTTGAGGAAGCCGAGAGTCAATTTGCCTCTCCGAGGTTCTCATTTGCCGTAAAAATCAAACCTGCCGAGAACGCACATACCATCATGACCTTCAGCAACGGAGATCCCTATCTGGTGGAGAGCCGCAGCCGCCAGGGATCTTGTTTGCTTTTCGCCAGCAGTTTTGACCCGGATGTCAGCGATGTCGCTTTCAAAACCATTTTTGCGCCTCTGATGTACCGGGCTTTGAGTTATGTCGGCGTGCAAAGTCAAAATGTGAATGCGGACCAGGCAACCGGTGATCTGTTGCGTTATCGATTGCCCGGCAACCTCCTGACCGCAAAATTGACCATCGAACGGCCCGGCGACGAACTGGATGCGGTCAAGCCCGCCCTGACGGCCTCCGGTGCCTGGCTGGAATATCAGGCGGCCAATGTACCGGGCGTTTACACCCTGATGGCCGATGGCGCGGAGATTTCCGCCTGGGCGGTGAACACCCCCGCCGCGGAATATAATCTGCAGCCGGTCGACCCTTCGGATTTGCAGCAAAACTACCATATGCAGATCGTCTCATCGCCCGATGAATTGACCGATGCCGTGCAGGAACGACGCTCGGGCCGGGAAGTGGGGCGCTATTTTCTGCTGGCAGCCCTGGCTTTGCTGGTTATCGAGATGTTGATCTATCGTGAAAAGCGCGAAGTCGCGCCCCAAGAATAAGCTATGCAAGAAGCGGACAATAAAGAACGCGCCATTGTGGTGGGTCTCATCACCCGGCAGACGCCTTCGTGGCGCGTCGACGATTATCTCGACGAGCTGGAGCTGCTGGCCGACACGGCCGGCGCCGAGGTGCTGGAACGCGTGGTGCAGCAACGCGACCGCATGGATTCGGCTTATATGATCGGCCGCGGCAAGGCGGAAGAATTGGCGCAAATGGCGCGGTACCTGGATATCGACCTGATCATTTTTGACGACGATCTCAGTCCGGCACAAGCCAAGAACATCGAACAGCTCTGCGGCGTCAAAATTGTCGACCGCAGCGGGCTCATCCTCGATATTTTTGCCAAACATGCGCGCACCCGTGAAGCCAGAACCCAGGTTGAATTGGCACAGTTGAAGTATCTGCTGCCGCGTCTCACCGGACAGTGGCGCCATCTGGAACGCCAGGTGGGCGGTATCGGTGTGCGCGGACCGGGAGAAACCCAGTTGGAGGTGGACCGGCGCCTGGTGCGCAAACGCGTCGGCATCCTGGAAAAAGAGCTGGAGAAAATTTCCAGTCAACGCGAAATCCGCCGCAAGAACCGCCGCACTCTTTTCAAAGTGGCCTTGATCGGCTACACCAATGTCGGCAAATCGACCCTGATGAATGCGCTCACCAATGCGGAGGTGCTGGTCGAGGATCGCCTCTTCGCCACCCTCGATGCAACCGTGCGCAGCCTCGAATTGCCCGATCGTTCGCAGGTTCTGTTGATCGACACGGTCGGATTCATTCGCAAGTTGCCGCATCACCTGGTCGCTTCGTTCAAGAGCACGCTTGAAGAGGCAGGCGATGCGGATCTCATCTTGCATGTCATCGATGTCACCCATCCCGCTTATGTCGAACAGATTACGATTGTCGAAAGCGTGCTCAAGGAGCTGCATCTCGATGACCGGCCCGTCCTCAAAGTGTTCAATAAAATCGACTTGCTCGAACAGCCCGGCCTGCTGGCGCGTCTCAAGGAGACAGAACAACCCTGTGTGATGGTTTCGGCGCAGCGGGGCATTCAACTCTCCCAACTGGTGTCCCGGATACAGGATTATGCACAGGAAGCGCTGCGCTTTGAATGTCTCGAATTGCCGCTGGAAAAAGCGGGATTGGTGGGCAAACTCTATGAAATCGTCGAAGTCATTCAAACCAATTACGAAGATTCCCGCATTCTGGTGGATATCAAATATGCGGCGACGCAGGAAAAACGCGTGCGCGCCCAACTCGATAAATTATTGACGACGGATGCGTGAAAGGCGGGCCGTCCTTATGCATATTCTCGTTGCGGATGATGATCAGAATATTTGCGAATCCCTTTCCTGGCTCCTGAAATCAGAAGGACACAGCGTTCGCGTCTGCGGCAGCGGCGAAGAGGCGGTGGCTTTGTGCCGCCAGGAACCCTTTGAGCTGGTTTTTCTTGATGTGATGATGCCGGGCATGGGCGGACTGGCCGCTTTGTCGCAAATCATGTCCGAACAGCCGCAGGTCAAGGTGGTGATGATCTCGGGTCAGGCTGATTTAAGCATGGCCGTTCAAGCCACCAGGGCCGGGGCTTATGATTTTCTGGAAAAACCGCTCCATCCCGAAAAAGTCATCCTTGAAGTGGCCCACCTGCGCAAGGAGATGCAGATTCATACCCAGGTCAATACGCTGCGCAAGCTGGTCGACCAGGAATACCAACTGGTTGGGAAATCGCCGGTGATGCAGATGTTGCGGCGTACCATCGAAAAAGCGGCGCCAAGCGAAGGGCGGATTCTTGTTTTCGGCGAGAATGGCACGGGCAAGGAGATGGTTGCGCGTGAAATTCATCGCGCCAGTCTGCGCGCGGACAAACCCTTTGTGCAGTTGAATTGCGCGGCGCTTCCCAAAGAGTTGATCGAGAGCGAATTGTTTGGCTATGAAAAGGGCGCTTTTACGGGGGCAACCCAGCGCAAGCCCGGATTGATCGAACAGGCGGATGGGGGCACCCTGCTGCTGGATGAAGTCGGCGACATGGCGCTGGAGACGCAGGCCAAACTGCTGCGCGTGCTCCAGGAAAATGAATATTATCGCGTCGGCGGCACGGCCCCGCAACGCTTCGATGTGCGCATCATTGCGGCCACCAACAAAGATCTCCAGGCCGAGATCGACCTGGGCCGTTTCCGCCAGGATCTCTACTTTCGCCTCCACGTCATCCCCATCACGGTGCCGCCTCTGCGGGCGCATCTCGAAGATATGCCGGAACTGGCCGGTCATTTCGTCGCACTGGTTTGCCAGCGCAATGGCAAAAAGATGAAAACGCTGACGCCGCAAGCCCTCGCTGCACTGCAGTCCTATTCCTGGCCCGGAAATGTGCGCGAGCTGCGCAACATCATCGAGCGCCTGGTCATCATGGTCGAAAAAGAGGTCATGGATGCGGAAGAGGTGCGGCCGGTCATCGGCGTTGGGACCGCCGAGGTGGAGGGGATGCCCGCCATCGCGTTCGACCAACCCCTGCGCGATCAATTGCAGGCCTATGAGAGAAGCATCCTTTTGCGCGGGTTGCAGCAGTTCAATGGCAATATCAGCCGTTTGGCCGCCGCCCTGCAGACCGACCGGGCCAATCTGCATCGCAAGCTGCGCCAGTATGGCATCTCCTGAGGAAACGCCGAATTAGAGGATACCATGATTTATCGTGAAGCTGAAGCGTTTTTGTCAGGCCGTGAGCTTTTCGGATGGAAACTCGGACTGGAACGCATGCACCGTTTTCTCGCCGAGCTGGGCAATCCGCACGAACAGTTTGCCAGCGTTCATGTCGCCGGCACCAACGGCAAAGGATCGGTCACAGCCATGACAGATGCAATACTCAGAAGCGCGGGTCTGAAGGTGGGGCGTTACACCTCTCCGCATCTGGTCAGCCTGCGGGAGCGCATGCGCATCGATGGCATGGCGATTCCGGAAGAGAGAATTTGCAATCTGGTCGCGCGCTACCGCGATGTCATCGTCGCTTTGGAGTGCACCTTTTTTGAAACCATGACGGGACTCGCTTTTCGCTATTTTGCCGATGAGCAGGTTGATATGGCGGTGGTGGAAGTGGGGCTGGGCGGACGCCTCGACGCCACCAATGTCGTCAACCCGCTGGTTACGGTCATTACCAATTTGAGTTTCGATCATACCGATCATCTCGGCAATACGATGAAAGCGATTGCGGGAGAAAAGGCGGGGATCATAAAGCCGGGCATTCCGTGCATCATCGGGGTACTGCCACAGGATGGCCACGGTGTCATAGCCGGGCGCTGCGAAGAATTGGATAGTCCGTTGCTGGAAGCCCGTAAATACGTTCACATCGATCAATTAAAATTCACCGATGAGGGCACATTTTTTTCAGCCCGGACGCCCCTCTGTAATTATGCAGATCTTTTTCTGCCACTGCCGGGGCCGCATCAGGTCGCGAACGCGCGCATTGCCATCGTTGTGGCGGAAGCACTCGCCTCTTTGGATGTTTGCCGGCATCCCTTGCCAATCAAGGAGGGAATCGCGGAGGTGGACTGGCCGGGCCGGTTCAGCAAAGTGCAGACCGGGCCGGTTATCGTTCTCGATGTGGCGCATAACGCCGGCGGCATGCAAAAGCTCGGATGGATGCTGCGAAAGTTTTATAGCGATCGGCGTATTTTTCTCGTCATTGGATTGATGAAAGACAAGGCGATCGATGATATTTTGCAGGGATTGCCGCGGAATTTGCAGAGGATATTCGCGGTTCCGGCGCCGACGCATCGAACGCTGCCGGCGCTGGACCTGGCAACGGCCATGACAAAACGCGGCCTGCAGCCGCAAATTTGCACGACGGTTGCAGAAGGCATCGCGGCTGCGCGCGCGGCCGCCGGAGATGAGGATGTCATCTGCATTACCGGTTCACATTATGTGGTGGGGGAGGCGCTTTGCGGAATAAAGCACTTGACAATCTAGAATTATTTCTCTAAATTAGAGCGTAATTAATTCCGCGACACCTCATAAAACACACCAAATATATCTCCATACAATCTACCACTATGACAACGTCGTTCATGATGAAATAATTCTGTCCTGAATATGATCACTCTAAACTGGAGCTGAATCTTGGCCAAGGTTGAGCTGGAAAAAATTTGCAAAGTCTTTGACAATCATGTCCTGGCAGTGGACGATGTCAATATCGACATCCATGACAAAGAGTTCATCGTTCTGGTGGGACCCTCCGGCTGCGGCAAATCCACCACCCTGCGAATGGTGGCCGGTCTTGAGGAGATCACTTCCGGCGAAATTCGCATTGACGGCAAAGTGGTCAATGATGTGGCGCCCAAGGATCGCGATATTGCCATGGTTTTTCAAAATTATGCCTTGTATCCGCATATGACCGTGTTTGAAAACATGGCGTTCGGCCTGAAGCTGCGCAAATATCCCAAGCCGGAAATCGAGCAGCGGGTTCGCGATGCGGCGGAGATTCTCAGTATTGAAAATTTGCTCGACCGCAAGCCCAAGCAACTCTCCGGCGGGCAGCGACAACGGGTGGCTGTTGGACGCGCCATCGTGCGCAAGCCCAAAGTGTTTTTATTCGACGAACCGCTCTCCAATCTGGACGCAAAACTGCGCGTGCAGATGCGCACCGAAATTTCCAAACTGCACGCCCGTCTCGAGACGACGATGATTTATGTGACCCATGATCAGGTAGAGGCCATGACCATGGGAGACCGCATCGTGGTGATGAAGGACGGCAAGGTGCAGCAGATCGACTCGCCGATGAATCTCTATGACAAGCCGGTTAACAAGTTTGTTGCAGGTTTTATCGGCAGCCCGGCCATGAATTTCATAAACGGTAAAATCGTGGCGGACAACGGGCTCTGTTTCCGCACTGAACAGCTCAAATTGCACATCGCGGATAAGCAGGCCTCAACTCTGTCCGCCTACGTTGACAAGCCGGTCGTCATGGGCATCCGTCCCGAAGATTTGAGTGAGTATCAATTGGTGGATGCACCCAAACAAGGCTGCGATGCGCACTGCAAAGTCGATGTGGTCGAACCCATGGGAAATGAAATTTTTGTGTATCTGGCATCTGGGTCCGATAATCTGGTCGCCCGGATGAGCGTCCAGGCCAGGCCGGAAGTCAGGGGAAATTACCATATATATTTTAATATGGACAAGTCCCATTTTTTTGACACAGCAACCGAAGCAGTCATAGAGTGATGCAGTGGCTCTTTTTTCCCCGCAAAAGGGGAGAGCAAGCACGGGGATAGGTAGTCAATTATTTATATCAGGTCATATACCCGCTATTAGCCGCATTTTGTGCAGAAAATACTCCGATTTTTTCTTTCGAAACAGCATGCGGCACCGGTGTTGTTATCATAGTTTATTTTTCTGGTTCTGTCCAACATTGTGTGGGTAAAATAATGTGAATTTGCTATATTCCTCTCTGAAACGACATTTCAGAAAGGAACTTATATGGCAAACGAACAACTTTTCACCATTGCTTTGGGACTAACTGAACCATGGTTTGTAAAAAATATTCTATTCGATGCCGAGAAGCATCGTTTGGACCTGGAAATTGATTTTCATGTTGGCGCCAAATTCGAATGCCCTTCCTGTAAAAGAACCGGCTGTTCGGTTCATGATACGGAAAAACGCACGTGGCGGCATTTGGATTTTTTTCAGCATCAAGCTTACATAACCGCTCGGGTACCACGTACCGCGTGTCCGGAATGCGGGGTCAAACAGGTTGACGTGCCATGGGCGAGGTCTGGCAGCGGTTTTACGCTACTTTTTGAGATTTTTGCCCTGACCCTTGCGCAAAACATGGCTATACGTCCTCTGGCAAAGTTACTTCAGATTCATCCGGATAGCCTGTGGCGGATCCTGACCCATTATGTTGATGAGGCTGTCAAGCGCATGCCTTTAAGTTCGCTTAAGCAGGTGGGCATCGATGAAGTCGCCATGAAAAAAGGGCATACCTACTTGACAGTTTTTGGTGACTTGGCACTATCGCGAATTATTTTTTTGGCCCAGAACAGGGAGTCAACTGTCATCCAGCAATTCTATGATTTTCTTGTAGCTAAAGGTATCGACCCAAAACAAGTTGAGCATTTCTGTCTGGATATGTGGCCAGCTTATTTAAAAGGGCTGGCTGATAACTTTGCTGAGAGCACGATCGTTTTTGATCGTTATCACCTTATGGCCAAGGCCAATGCGGCAGTGGATCTGGTAAGACGCCAAGAAGCCAAAGAACGGAAAGAACTGAAAAATACCAGGTACCTGTGGTTGAAAGGTCAAGCCAATCTCAGCGCTAAAGAAAGAGAGCGGCTTGAATCACTGAGTCATTTGAATTTGAAAACCAGTCGTGCCAGACGTATTATCGAATCACTGCGACTGTTGTGGAACTGCAAACATTACGATCAGGCTCAACTTTTCCTAAAGAAGTGGTACTTTTGGGCGACTCATAGCCGGTTAGAGCCCATCATAGAATTTGCGAAAACTGTCAAAGCCCATTGGAATGGAATATTAAACTTCTTTCAAAGCCCGATCACCAATGGCATAATTGAAGGTCTGAACAACAAAATCAAAGTTGCCATGAGACGAGCTTTTGGTTTTAAAACTTACAGGTATCTGTCCACGATAATCTATCTGGTTGTCGGAAAATTAGCATTACCCACACGATACTGACTAGAACCATTTTTCTAAACACAACTCTATTTAACACGAGGAAGAAATGGATATTGCTGAGCTCAAGGCATTGAAAATTGCCGAGTTGAACAAAATGGCTCAAGATATGGGCATTTCCGGTATCACCGGACTGCGCAAAGCGGAGCTTATTTTCAAGATACTCGAAGAGCAGACCAAAAAAGAAGGTTTGATTTTCGCCGAAGGCGTATTGGAAGTCTTGCCCGATGGCTACGGATTTTTGCGTTCTCCGGATTTCAATTATCTTCCCGGGCCTGATGATATTTATGTGTCGCCTTCGCAAATCAAACGCTTTGGCCTGCGCACCGGGGACACGGTATCGGGCCAGATTCGCCCCCCCAAAGAGAATGAGCGCTTTTTTGCCCTCCTCAAAGTCGAGGCGGTGAATTATGAAAATCCCGATGAGGCAAAGAGCAAAATACTCTTCGATAACCTGACGCCGCTCTATCCCCATGAGCGCATCAATCTGGAGACAGCGCCGAACGAACTCTCGATGCGCATCATGAATCTGTTAACCCCCATCGGCAAGGGGCAGCGCGGATTGATCGTCGCCCAGCCCAAAACCGGCAAGACCACGTTGCTGCAAAAAATCGCCAACTCCATCACCACCAACCATCCTGAAATGAAATTAATCGTACTCCTCATCGATGAACGCCCCGAAGAAGTGACGGATATGGAACGTTCGGTGAAGGCCGAGGTAGTGAGTTCGACGTTTGATGAACCGGCCGAACGCCACGTACAGGTTTCCGACATGGTGCTGGAAAAGGCAAAGCGTTTGACCGAATACGGGCAGGATGTGGTTATTCTTCTCGATAGTATTACGCGATTGGCGCGCGCGCACAACGCCGTTGTGCCGCACAGCGGCAAAATTCTCTCCGGTGGTGTGGACGCCAATGCCCTGCATCGTCCGAAGCGCTTTTTCGGGGCGGCGCGAAACATCGAAGAAGGCGGCAGCTTGACCATCATCGCCACCGCCCTGATCGACACGGGCAGCCGCATGGATGAAGTCATTTTTGAAGAATTCAAGGGCACCGGCAACATGGAATTGGTGCTGGATCGCCGCATCTCGGACCGGCGTATTTTCCCGTCCATCGATGTCAATCGCTCCGGAACGCGCAAGGAAGAGCTGCTGCTGAGCGATCTGGAATTGAACAGGGTCTGGATTTTGCGCAAGCTGCTGGCCGAACTGTCCAGCGTGGAAGCCATGGAGTTTCTGCTCGGCAAGATGCAGGGAACCAAATCCAACAAGAATTTCATAGAATCCATGAGCATGTAGGAAAGGTTTTTCTTGCATTTAAAGAATAATTTGCATAAATTTTTGTTTGCAAATTAGCTCAAATGTAAGAAATGGAGGAAATACATTGAAAAAGGGCATTCATCCCGAATATAAAGTGGGCACAGTGACCTGCGCGTGCGGTCACTCTTTTCAGGTGCGCTCGACCGTTGGTGATTTGAAATTGGATATCTGCTCAAATTGCCACCCGTTTTTCACGGGCAAACAGAAATTCATCGATACAGCCGGTCGCGTGGAACAGTTCCGCCGCAAATATAATTTGCCGAACAAACAATCTTAGCACTGCTCGCTCCAAAATTGAACGGAAGGGTTCCTGCCGTATGGTCAGGACTTTCCGTTTTTTTATTTATATACGCCAGACCGAAAAGGATATACAGAAATGAGTGAACAAGAATCCATGGCTGTTGGCGGCCAGGCCGTCATCGAAGGCGTGATGATGCGCGGAACAGACCGTATTGCCATCGCAGTCAGAAGGCCCAATGGCACCATCGCCCTTAAAACTTCGCCCTTTCTCTCCATCGTCAAGCGCTGGAAATTTCTCAATATTCCCGTGTTTCGCGGCGCGGTCATCCTCATCGAAACGCTCTTTCTCGGTGTTCGCGCCCTGACTTTCTCCGGCGATGTGGCCATGGAGGAAGAAAAAAAAGCCTCCGGCGTGCAAAAGGGAAAAAGCAAATGGGATGATATCTGGATGGGCGTCACCATCCTCTTTTCGCTGGCCCTCGGCATCGCTTTCTTTTTTTATCTGCCGCTGGTGCTCACTGATCTGCTGGGACTGAAAACAGGATGGGGTTTCAATCTGGTGGACGGCCTCATCCGGTTGATTTTATTCCTGGCCTATATTTATGTGATCTCGCTGTGGAAAGAGATCCGGCGTGTGTTTGAATATCATGGCGCGGAACACAAAAGCATCTTTGCCCATGAGGGTCACTGCGAACTGGTGCCAGCTTCAGCGCGGCCCTTCAAAACCCTGCATCCCCGCTGCGGCACCAGTTTTCTCCTCATCGTCATGGTGGTCAGCATCGTGGTTTTCATGTTTCTTGGCAAACCCGAGACCATAGCCGATCGCATGATCCGCCTCGCCTTTGTGCCGGTCATAGGCGGCATCTCCTATGAATTGATCAAACTCTCTGCCAAGGCTTACAAGTATCGTTTTTTGAGATTTTTCATCGTGCCCGGACTCTGGCTGCAGAAAATCACCACCAAAGAGCCCGATGATGCCCAATTGGAAGTCGCCATGGTCGCCTTAAAGTCGGCTCTGGGCATGGATCCTTATGTGGGACCCAGCCAGGTCGAACTGGTTTCGGGAGAGGTTTGAGCCGTGATTGAGAAACTGGAAGCCCTTGAAAAACGCTATCTGGAATTGCAACAGCAATTGGGCGACCCCGAGGTGTTGAGCAAACCGGCCCTCTTTCGGGAAGTCGCCAAGGAAGAAGCTGATCTCTCCGAAGTGGTCGCGAAATATCGGGAATACCTCAAGATCCTGAAAAATATCGAAGGCGATGAAAAAGTCGTCCAGGATAACGAGGATCAGGAATTGACTGAGATGGCCGAACAGGAACTCGCCGAGCTGCGCCCGCAAAAGCAGGAGATGGAGGAGAAGCTTCGCTGGCTGTTGATCCCGAAAGATCCTCAGGACAGCCGCAACGCCATTGTGGAAATTCGCGCGGGCACCGGCGGCGATGAGGCCGGATTGTTCGCAGGTGAACTCTATCGCATGTATCAGTATTTTGCTGAAAAGCAGGGATGGAAACTGGAGATCATCAGCTCGAATCCGCAGGGCATCGGCGGGTTTCGCGAAGTCGTTTTTTCGCTCAGCGGCAAGGATGTCTATGGTAAAATGAAGTTTGAGGGCGGGGTGCATCGGGTGCAGCGCGTGCCCGTGACCGAAGCGAGCGGCCGCATTCATACCTCAGCCGCCTCCGTGGCCGTTTTGCCGGAAGCCGAAGAAATCGACATTGAAATCGATCCCAATGATCTGCGTATTGATGTTTTCCGGTCTTCAGGGCCTGGCGGTCAGAGCGTCAATACCACCGATTCCGCCGTGCGCGTCACCCATATACCAACGGGATTGGTCGTCAGCTGTCAGGATGAAAAATCGCAGCACAAAAACAAGGCCAAGGCGCTCAAGGTGCTGCGCGCCCGCCTCTATGACAAGGCGCTGGAAGAGGAACAGGCCAAACTGACCGCCAAGCGGCGTTCCATGGTCAGCACCGGAGACCGCAGCGCCAAAATCAGGACTTATAACTATCCGCAAAACCGCGTCACCGACCACCGCATCGGCCTGACGTTATATCAGCTCGACCATGTGCTCCAGGGCGCCATCGAGCCTTTTATAGAGCAGCTGCAAATTGCGGATAGATCCGAGTTGCTGGAAGCGATGAATTAAGACCGAACCAATGCCATGACTGAATCGCAAAAGAAATGGACACTGTTGCCTCTGCTGCAATGGAGCGCAGAGTATTTGCAGCAGAAGGGATTCACCGGAAGCCGGCTTCTGGCGGAACGGCTTCTGGCGCACGTCCTGCAGCTCAGTCGCGTTGAGTTATATTTACGATATGACCGGCCGCTGTCGCCGGA
>CAUJEL010000090.1 GCA_963169875.1 Candidatus Zhuqueibacterota bacterium | reverse complement strand
CTCCGCTGGCAAAGTGACGCCGTAATGTCCAAAGATTAGCGCGATGAAAATGACCGCCGACACATCCAAAGCAATGCCGCGGATGCGAACGTGCCCGAGCAGCAACCCGAGGCTGATGATGAGAAAGAGAACGAAATAGTCGAGACGGATGAATTGCTCCATTGTAACCCCTCTTTTATCGCTAAAATGTAAGAAAAATTTATCAAATTCAGAAATATTTTGTTTATACTAAAATCCCTGGTTATATTCATAGTTGGCATTCTATTTGCATATTGCTTGCCGTTGAAGAAATATAACGCCACCATGTTCGTTGTACCAGGAAATTGTCCCGATTCGGCCACACCCGGTCGGGCGCGGTTGGGACGCGGGCAAATGAAAAACCGGAGGTTTTTTTTGATGAGGTTTACCTGCACACACTACAAACCTGCTGTGCGCCAGGCAGTCTATCTGGTGCTTTTTTCTGCACTGATCGGCATCCTGGCTAACGCTGTGAATCCGCGCGGCATTTCCATCCGACTTTATGCGCCGGAACAGTTTGGCAGCGAGACACTGGCTGATATCCAGCCAGGTCAGAAACCGCCGCTGGTAGATACCCGGCAAATCCACCAGCTGCTGGACCGCAAGGCAGCCCTTCTCATCGACGCCCGTTCCGCCGAAGAATTCGCATCCGGCCACATGCCCGCGGCGATCAATATTCCTTATGAAGATCTGTTCAATCATCTGGACGTGATCAATGGATTGCCGCATCAGCCATGGCTGATCTGTTATTGCGATGGCCCGCCCTGCGACCTCTCGCACCTGCTGGCCGCCGAACTGGTGAATATGGGGTTTGCGCGTGTGGCCGTCTATGAAGCGGGGTTGGACGCCTGGAAGAAAAACGAATCCGTGGTCGTTGGAAAGGACAAGAGCCATGAATGATCGTCTGATAAAAATTGCCGTGTATCTGTTACGATTCGGGCTGGCCGCTGTTTTTATCTATGCCTCTGTGGAAAAAATCCAGGATCCGGCCGGATTCGCCGCAGCCATTGACAATTACCGGATGTTACCCTATCCCCTGATCGCTTTGATGGCGGCTGTTTTGCCGTGGTTGGAGTTTGCCTGCGGGGTTGCCCTGCTGCTTGGCCGTTGGCAGGCAGGCGCCGCCCTGTTGATGATCATCATGAATGGCGTTTTCATCATCGCCATTGCCACGGCCATGGCGCGCGGTCTCGATATCTCCTGCGGCTGCTTCACAACCTCCGCGGCCGGCGCGCGCGTCGGCGCCCAAAAATTACTGGAAGATGTGGGGCTGCTGCTCGGCGCTCTGTTTCTTTATACCAATCATACAAAAACAGGGTGACCGCTTTCCGGATCGCTTGTTTTTTCTCCTTGATTTTAAGTATAAATAACCTGACATTTAATTAATAATCAGGAACATGTAGCGATTCAGGCAAGACCGCATGCGTATATATTGCAAGATTTCCGGGTGGGTGCCGGCTTGGTTGATCTTCATCCCAACCCTTGTTTCGGGCATGATGCCGGATAGCGTGGTGTGGAATCCGGAAATAGTCCGAAATCCAGGCCAATTGCGTCCCCTGAGTGACCAATCGGAAAAAGTGCATGATTTTCTCATCGCAGATTGGGATGAGGATGGGCAGAATGAAGTTGCCCAGCTGCGCACCGATAGCAATCATCCCTTTTTCCTGGTGACGCGCGAACTGACCAGCGATTTATACACCGCCTCGGGACATCAGATCACAGGGCTTGATAATCAACCCACCCTTTTTCCTCTTACCGGCCACCCCAGAATTACAGCGTTAACTTTTTCCAGCACGGCACAAGGCGCGTGGATGACACTCTTCGACCGCCGTTTGCAGCCGGTGGATACCCTCAAAGCCCTTCAGGGCGTTGACAAACGAGGTGATGGGTTCTGGCGCGGCCATCTATCCTCTGCTGAATTCATCGATCTCGATGGGGATGACCGTCTCGATCTCCTGGTATCTTACAACACCGGCGCCGACGAACAACCGCGCGCCATCGTTGGCTATGATATCAGAGCCCGCCGGATGATCCTGGAAAAATATTACGCCCCCATGGTCAGTGTCCAGAAGTTCGCTGATCTGAACCGCGACGGGGTGCAAGAGATCATTGTTGGTTTCGGGGGCGCCTCGGATGGCCCCTTTTTCGGGGAGTTCAGCCGGGATAGTTGCTATCTGGCGATTTTTGATCTCAAGGGAAATACGCTTCATAAAATGGCCTATGGCGGCGAATCCGCCTATGTCCATTTTTCAATCGCCGATTTGAATGGCGATGGCCGTCTGGAGATAGTCACCAACTATTTTTCTCTGCTCGCCCGCGAGCATTTGCGCTCCCAACTGCAAATCCTGGACGCCACAACCCTCAAAGTGATTGATACCGTGGAGGACGCTGGTCCGCAAGTTTCCTACTATGAGGTCAGAACCTTGTCTCTGCAGCAAAACGGCAAACCTGTCATCATATCGGGTGGCCGTGAAAGCGGATTGCAAAGCTACCACTTTGATGAACCATCGCAAAAATTAGTGTTGACGCAGCATGCCACTACCGGGCGCAAACCCATGTACCTGACTCATAGCGATCTGGATGGAGACGGTGATCAGGAGCTCTTTTATGCGACGATTTCTCCCAACGTCATCTGGATTGTCGACGCGCAACTCAAGCCCATCAATGGACTGCGCTATGCCGGAAAAGTCGATCGTATCAAAATGGCCGCACTGCCTCACGGCCGGCTCGATGAAAAACATTTCATCCTGAATCTGGATGGGCAGCTCTACGAATGGATATTGCCGCTCAAAGAACTTTTCCCGCCACCAGCCCTCGCGCTGCAGGGAAGCGGCTGGAAGATCACCAGCCGCAACTGGTTTTTTCCCCTTCTTCTGGTGATCGGCACCACGGCCGCTCTGGTTTTTGCGATGTGGCTGGTGTTCAGAGCAGAAAAAAAGAAACAGGCACAGTGCTCGCCCGACTCCCGCCGCATGGGCATGGCCTTTTTGGATGCCATGTTCCGCATCCAGTGGTGTAATCCGGCATTTTTACGCTTGACCGGAATCGCCGCCAGTGAAATTGAAAAAACCGCCTTGCCGGATCTGCTGCAGCGGGAGTATCTGCTGCCTTTTTTGAATGCATGGCGATCTTTTATCAGCAGGCAGGAGCTTTATCATTACCAGGAGTGCCTGTGGCAGGTGGAGGCACAGCAGCATGCCATCGCCGTGGAATTGTTTAATGATAAAACATCGAGTCGCGGGATACATGTTCTACTGCTGGATCTTGCGGAAAACATCCAATCCGAGCGACTGAAAGTATGGGCTGCCATGGCCCAACGCATGGCGCACAAGATCAAGACCCCCCTGTCCACGGTGCTTCTGGCGGTGCAGCGCCTGCAACGCGGCTATCAACATCGGGCGCCGGATTTGCGCGATGAATTGGATCCCATGGCTGAAACCGCCATCACGGAGGTCGAGCGCGTCCGCTCGGTGATCAATATCTTTATGAAATTTGCACAGCTGGATCCGCCGCTATTCATCGTCAAGGATCTAACCCGTGTGGTTCAGGATGATCTGCAGGACTATCTGCGCCGCATTCCGGACGGCATCGAAATCAACACGCAGTTCGAGAGCGAAAATCTGCCGGTGAAGGTCGATCTGGCGCAGTTCTGTGAAGCGTTTTTCAATGTGCTCGATAATGCAGTCACGGCCATGCAGGGCCAGGGACGGCTCACGATCCATACCCAGATGGAGACCAGTCCTTTGCAGCATTTTGGGGGCCGCAATTATGCGATTGTGGAAGTGAGTGACAGTGGTCCCGGCATTCCTTCTGAAGATCTCAAAGAGGTGTTCAGACCGGGATTCACCACTTCCAGTTCCGGATCGGGATTGGGGCTTGTTTTTGCCCGCAGCATCATCGAAAGCCATGGCGGTGAGATCGACGTTGAAAGCGAAGAAGGACTTGGAACAACGATTTATATCCGCATGCCGCTGCAGAAACACAAAGGTAATGGCAATGGTGAAGAATAATGTTCGTATTCTGATTGCAGAGGATGATGAAAACTTTGCCCGTCAGTTCACCGGTTTACTGGAAAGTGAAGGGTACGAAGTTGCGTGGGCGCGCGAGGGGCGTGAGGCGATCCATTTGATTGAGGCGCGCAATGTGTCGTTGGGCTTTATCGACCTGGCCATGCCGGGCGTCGATGGCATGCAAATCTTGCAGGAGGCCATCCGCTTGGCACCGGAGTTGCCCTTGATCATGCTGACCGGACATGGCAGCATCGAACGCGCGGTGCAGGCGACCAAGCTGGGGGCTTTTGAATTCCTGGAAAAGCCGGTGAGCATGGAGCGTATTCTGGTGACGATAGACCGGGCCCTGGAATATCATGCCCTGGCGCAAAAAAATCGTTGGATGGCAGCGGATATCATGAGCCGCTATCGCATGGTGGGCGCCAGCGCGGTCATGCAGCAACTCTATGACCGCATCGATCGCGTCGCCAGCACCGATGCGACTGTCCTGATCAGTGGAGAAACCGGCACCGGCAAGGAGTTGGTCGCCAGGGCGCTGCACCTGCGCTCCAAACGAAACGCCGGCCCCCTGGGCAAAGTGAACTGTGCGGCCATTCCGGAGCAGTTGATCGAGAGCCAGCTGTTTGGCCATAAAAAAGGCGCCTTCACCGGCGCGGTTGAGGACTATTCCGGACGTTTCGTGCAAGCCGATGGCGGCACGCTCCTGCTGGATGAGATCGGAGATCTGAGCCTTTCAGCGCAAGCCAAATTGTTGCGCGTCCTGCAAAGTCATGAAGTGGAACCCGTGGGCGGCACCAGATCCATCCTGGTCGATGTACGCATTATCGCAGCAACCAATAAGGATCTGCAGGCACGAATTAAAGCGGGTCTGTTCAGGGATGATCTGTTTTACCGCATTGCCATTGTCGATATCGAGGTGCCGCCGTTACGGGAGCATAAGGAAGATATAGCGAGCCTTGCTAACCATTTTCTGAGCCTTTTTTGTGAGGAGAATAACCGCTATATCGAAGAGTTCAGTCCGGCCTGCCAGCAGGTTTTGCTGCACTACGATTGGCCGGGCAACGTCCGCCAACTGCGCGCCGTGGTGGAGAAACTGGGCGTGCTGGCGCAGGGCAGCCGCATCACGCCCCGGGATATTCTCGAGGTCCTGAATTTGAAGAACGACTACAGCGCCCTCAGCAGCAAATTGTCCGTAGCGCGAAAAATGTTCGAGCGCGATTTTATCCACCAGGCGCTTGTGGCCCATAACTGGAATGTGGCGGCGACGGCGGCCGCGCTTGACGTGGACCGCACCAATCTTCACCGCAAGATGCAGCACTATGGCTTGAAGCGATGAGTCCGGATGGCAGGTTGCGGCACTTTTCAGGCCTGTCCGGCACCGCAACCTTGCCATGGTTTCTACACCTTCAATAATCTCATATATTCTTCGATGGCCATCTCTTTTTCACCCAATTCCCAGGTCGCCGTGATGACGCGTTCCTGCTGACTGGCAGGCATGACCGCGGCGGAATTCGCTTTGAATTTGGCAATCACCTCTTCATCCTGCATCGGATATTCCGGACTGCCCTTGGCATGATCCACCTGCGCGGTATAAATCTGGCCGCCGGTGGTGGTGATGGATACAATGGCGCGCTTGGTGCCGGGAAACATGGCATCGATCTCCGGATCGGCCACCACCGTGATTTTGCCGAGCATGGACCAGATGCGCGGATCTTTGAGTTTTTCCTCATCAAAGGAAGAGGGCAGAACCTGGCCGTCGACCAGCGCCGCGGCGATACAGTACGGCAGGCTGTGATCCGCGGTCTCTTTGGTGGTGGGTTTGTACTTGCTGGGATCCGAGAGAATGTCGGCGCCGCGGGTGGTGGTTTTCACCAGCACCTGGGCGATGTTCGCTTCTTCCAGGTGATGATCGTTTTTAACTTTGAGTGCGGCGGAGATGGGCTGATGCGTCAATGCCTCGGTCGGAAACGCCTTGTAACCGCATTCTGTGATGAGAAAATGCTGCCCCAGGCCTTTTAATAATTCATCGGTGGACCATTTGACGTTATGGAGGACATGATAGAGTCCTTCTTTGCCTTCGATGACTTCCACCGGTCCGGTGTAATTTTCCGCCGCCAATAGCGCCGCTGCCACACCCGCTTCGGTGGCCATGGGATCCGCGGTGTTTTTCATGTTGGTGAGATGCCCGGCCACGACACCGCCGAGGGTGAAATGACTCGATCCGGATATGCCGGCTGCAGCGACGGTTTGCGCTTCGGTCAAACCGAGCATGCGGCTGGCCACGAACGGGGAGACGAATTGCGTCAGGGTGGCATGGTGCCAGCCGACTTCGCGAACGCCCGGTGTGGCGGCCAGACACCAGCGCATCTCCAGCTCATAGGCGATGAGGATGCCGACGATGAGTTCGCGGACGTCGCGGTGCGCTTTTTCGCCGGCTGCCAGCGCGGCCGGGATGATGTCCGAGGGATGACTCGGATCCTGCTTCCAATAGATGTCGTTGTAATCAATGGCGCGGATGAGAAGGCTATTCATCAACGCGGCATTGGGCGCGTTGGTGCGCAACCCGCTACCCATGACGGTGGCATCCGGCGCGCCGCCGAGTTTTTCGATATAGCGATGGGCCGCCTGCATGTCTTCATTGCGCAGCGCCGCCATGGCGCAGCCGACGCTGTCGAGCAGAAAACGCCGCGCTTCCTTGCGCGCGGAGGCCGGGATTTGGTCATAGGTCAACGTCAAGGCAAATTTTGCCATTTGCTGGGTGATGCTCATGGAAAACCTCTCTCGAAAAAATGAACTCAAATTTTCAATCAATCTGCCAGATAATATAGAAATACACCCGGAAAAATCAAAGAAAAAGAGACAGTCTGTTTTATTTATTAACTGCCGAGAGCGCCGAGGAGGCCGGGCTGTTTTTATGGGGATTATGAAACAAGTTTTAATTTGAATCTCTTCAGTTTCAGATAGTTGGCTATCGATGTTGTTTGCTGTTTTTCTATTCTTTGCGCGTCTCTGTGTTCGCGGCGGTGGGTAATTCAGCATAGAAAAAGAAGACCCGCATCGCCGATAGATGATAAAATTTACTTTGCTCCATGCAGAAAAAATCGTATTATGAAAAAAGAGGGAGGAGGCTGTTATGCATGTGCTTCAGGTTTTTATCCATATCAACCCGGAATTTCGCGATGCATTCATAACCATCACACGCGAAAATGCCCGCGCCAGCCGCGAGGAGCCGGGTGTCGCACGGTTCGATTTTTACGCGCAGCAGGATGATCCATCCCGGTTTGTACTCATTGAGGTCTACCGCAATGCAGAGGCGCCGGCAAAACATAAAGAGACGTCGCACTATAGAAAATGGGCGGAGCTGGTTCAGGATATGCTGGCGGAGCCGAGACAGCGGAATCTGTTGACGAATCTGTACCCTGAGGATGAGGGATTTTGACCCGGGCCGAGAGCAGGATGAGCCTGGTATCAGTTAAGATAGAGTAGTTTGGTATGGATGGGTACCCTAAAAATAAGCAGTATGCAATGCCATTCCAGTGGAAACAAATTTTCCTCGTCGCCGCCTATCTGGCCAGTGTGGTGATCGCCAATCTGGTCATCACCGAACTCGGTCCCAACGCCACCCTGATAACCGCTTTTTTGTTCATCGGTCTGGATTTGACCAGCCGGGATGCGCTGCACGAGGCCTGGCGCCGCAAGCGCCTGGTGGGGAAAATGACCGTCCTGATTTTGGCCGGCAGTTTGTTCTCATTCGCGCTGAATCGCAATTCGGGCCCCATTGCGCTGGCTTCTTTTGTCGCCTTTGCCGCGGCTGGATTGACGGATGCGGTCTGCTACCATCTGCTCCGCGAAAAGATCTGGCTGGTCAAGGTCAATGGCAGCAATATCGTCAGCGCCCTGGTAGATAGTATCATTTTCCCCACCCTGGCCTTCTCCGCTTTCCTGCCCGGCATTGTCGCCGGTCAATTTCTCGCCAAAGTCGCCGGCGGATTCGTCTGGTCCATGGCCCTGGCCGGTATTCTGCGTTCGAAAAAAAATGGTTCTTCTGCAATTTAGCATTCCGCTACGATAACGAGATTGGCGCTTGTATCCGGATCGTAGGGACGGGCGCTCATGTCGCCACAAACACGCCAGTGCGAAAAACGGGCGGTGATGAGCGCGCGTTCCAGATCGGACAGCCGGTAGGGGAAGAGGCGCGTGGTATCGATTCGATGGACGGGCTGGTCAGCGCTCCAGTCAATCCGCAGGATGTTGAAATTGACAAATGGCGGATCGTAATCGTAAAAGCGGATAAATTCTTCGGAATCCTGCTTATGGATCGCGATGACGCGTTGTTTTTCCTTGAGGATGCGATCGTAATTGACCAACTGCAACAGCAGATGGCCGCCCGGATTGAGTAATTTGCGAAATCCCCTCAAGGTATCAACCAGCACATCAGCAAATAAGAGATGCGGCAGAGAATTACCGAGGCAAAAGAGCATATCAAAGGGGCCTTGTACACGTCCCGATAACTCCTGCATGGGCGCCTGCAGCCAATCGATCTCGACCTTGAATTCAGATGCATGCTGGCGCGCCAACGCCAGCATGCCAGCGGAGAGGTCTGTTGCGGTGACCTTTACGCCAAGCTGGGCCAGGGCAATGGCATGCAGGCCGGTGCCGCAGGCGGCATCCAGGGCGGTGGCAAAGTTGTACTTTTGGCGCCAGGCCGCCAACATCGCCCGTTCGCTGTCAAGACGTTGCGAAAACCGCGTCATGCGGTCATAGACCGGCGAGAGGTTTTCGTAAAATTCTTTAGAATCACTCGATGATTTGCTCATGTTATATGCTCGTTGATTCGATTTAAATCGTGAACAGTCCGATATTCAAGCCGGCACCATGGCGATCCCTGCGCCAGCTTGACACTGATTTCTGGTTAGAGACCGCAGACGATGGACGGCGGAAATCGGACAATGGACCACGGACAATAGACGACGTGCACGTTTCGAGTGTCGCATTCGCCAGGTCGTCCGTGGTCAGTTTTTCGCCGACGGTTGTTCGTACTCCGTGGCTCGTGGTCTGTTTCCGTGGTCGTCCATGGTCGTCAGCAGTCCGTTGTCAGGCGCCTGTTGAAATTTGTCCGTCACCTGTGAGCATTCTTCTGCTTCCGTGTCGTCCGTGGTCTGTTTTGTCGTCCGATTTTATGGTTCAGTGGTCTGTCACTTACGCTCGCGTGAAATAATTTTTAATCACCTCAGCCTCCTCCGTCACGCTCCACACGGCATAGCCCTTTTTACGCACGGCATCGAGCAGCGGAGCGGGCAGAAAGGGAGTCGTCAATTCATAAATTTCACCGGCCTGCAAGGTCTGGATCTCGCTCAGGACCTGGTTCAAGGGGTGCTCGCCCGCGGCCAATAGAGGGCGCGCATCAAGGGATTGGGCGATTTTTTCCGGATGGAACCAGGCCGGGGTTTTCTCAACGCCTGCTTCGCTGGAATAATTTTGTGTTGATTGGCCAGCCGCCTCGCGCAGGGTGTTGATCAGGGTGCCTAAAGACAATCCGCCTACTTGCGCCACCTGGCGCAGCGTCGCCACCTTGGCCACCGTGGCGCGCAGGACCGGGTTTTTGAGCTTGGCGAATGAAGGCGACATGTTTAATAATTTTTCTTCCAGCTGCGGATAAGCCTGCAGCAAGGCGTGCAGTTTGGTTTCCGGAGTTATATCAAGCATAGGTTATTTCTCCTTCGCATAAGAGAGCAGGCGCTGGTCGCCGCTGAGTTGACGTTTTTCCGTGAGATCCTGGGTGACCTCGAGGGTGCCCAGGTACTCGCCTTTTTCGTTGCGCAGGGCAAAGTATTCAATGTGGACGAACTTGCCGCGCATGTTGATCCAGAAGGGCGCCCGATTTTCCCGGCCTGAGCGAAAATCATCGAGAATTTTCTGCACGATATGCATCGACGCCGGCGGATGGCACAGCTGCACCTTGCGCCCCAGCACGGAGCGGTTGCGCTCAAAGATGCGCTCGCTGCC
The DNA here is from genome assembly GCA_963169875.1 of Candidatus Zhuqueibacterota bacterium. Taxonomy (GTDB): domain Bacteria; phylum Zhuqueibacterota; class Zhuqueibacteria; order Residuimicrobiales; family Residuimicrobiaceae; genus UBA2214. The sequence goes on along the minus strand of CAUJEL010000090.1, from coordinate 11,075 downwards.
CTCGGAATAATAGCGCACGGTGTCGTCCTTGTCGACGAAGGTGACATCGAACGGCAGGGCATTCAGAGCCGCCGTCAGCTCTTCGGCCGTGAAAGTGCCGGAGGGCAGTTTGATGCGGTCGCCTGAGATCGGCTCCGGCTCGGTGATCCCGGCGCTTTCCGATGGCTGCCAGGTGACGGTGGGCGCATAGAGACAATATCCGGTATCCTGGGACTGCTGGTCGATCTCGGCCCACTCATGATCCTTCAGTTCATCCAGGCACATGGGGAAGAGGATCTGTTCTTCCTTGTAGATCATCTCTTCCACCGCGGTCACGGCCGGTTTGAGCACCAGTTCTGCGACGCTGGTGAAGGTTTCCGCGTCAGCCCCTACCAGTTCATGCAACGCTTCGAGGGCACTTTTCAGCAGCGCGCGGGTTTCATCGTGTTTGCCCCACATTACAGTCGGCGGACCGGTGATGCCGCGTTTTTCCAAAAGCGGGAAGAGCAGATATTCCTTGCGGCGGTAGTGCTTGTCCACTTCCATGAGATTGTTGAAATGGCCGGTGATCTGATAGATTTTATCATCCGAAAAGTCTTTGGCCGCCTGCACGAATAATTCGTCCAGGGCTGCCATTTCCAGCTGCAGGGCGCGGTTTTCCTGGATGAAGGTGTGCACGGGGTGGCCATCGGGCGCGGTGCGCGAACCGGAATGGTCGATCTGTCCCTTGAGAACCGCGCCGTGAATGTCGCACAGTTTCAACACTTCTTCGGTGGGCAAGCCTTCGGAGATCAGTTCCTGCTCCACGGCCACCACATCCTCGTAGGGCACCTGGCCCATGAGATCGGCGAGCTGATGGCGCACGGCCTCCGGCGCGATGCCTTTGTGCAGCTGCAGGATCATGTGTTTGAGGAGATCCTTGCGTTGACGGTCGTTGTTGATCAATTCACTCATGATATTTTCCTTTATGATATTTGATTAATTATTTTGCGTATTGGGCGGCTGCTGGCCGCGGAAATGATTATAAACCGGATCGTTAATATTTTGAATATGATGGCGGTACTCTTGCGTGCTGATGGAATTGTGCCACACGCCCAGCGCGCGCGCCAGAGTAGTACCCAGTAAAAAGAGCAGCACAATGGCGGCCGCATACATCCAGCGCGGCATGCGGCCTTTGCGGGTCGTCACGGAGAGGTGCAAGGTGTCTTTCACCGGACAGGCATCGACGCACTGCAGGCAGGCGTGGCATTCATCGGACCATACCGTTTTGGATGTGGCCACCTTGATGTTGGCCGGGCAGACCTTGTTGCACTTGTTGCAATCAATGCAGCTCTTTTCATTGCGGTGTATTTTCAACGGACTCAGCCAACTCAAAATCCCCAGCAAGGCGCCGTAGGGGCAGAGGTAGCGGCACCAGAAAAAGCGCACCAGCACGGAGAGCAGCACCAGGGCGGCCAGCACCTTCAGGGTCAGGGCGGAGGCGTGGCTGAAGAAAAGCAGCATTTTCACGTCGGCGACGCGATTATAAGGTGTATTGATGAAGGCGGCCAGGGACGCTGTGTCCATTTCGAAAAAGATGGCATAAGCGAAAAAGCCGAGCAGCAAATATTTGAGGCTGCGCAGTGGATAGTCGATAAAGCGTGGCAGGTTGCGCGGCCGCTCAAAGATCCATACGTGGATTTTCGCCAGATACTCGGAAAAAAGGCCGATGGGGCAGATCCAGCTGCAAAAGCCCTTTTTGAGAAAAAGACCAATGGCCAGGATGATCAGGAGCAGCACCAGACTGGCGGGATGAATGGTGTTGAAAATGCCGGTCAAGGCCCAGTATTTCAGACTGATGAGCGCGCTGATGGGGAGGAAGGCCTCGACGCCGGGCGGGCGGGTGACCGTGACCGCGCCGCTGCCGCCGGCCTGATGGACGAAGAGGAGGAATCGGAAACCGATCCACAGGGTGAGGAGGAGAAAGCCCCATTGGATGAAGCGGCGATAGGATTGGATTTTTTTTCGTGGATCCGGCAGTTGGAATTTTATCTTCATAGTTAAACTCTTGAATGAAGGGATACAATTATGATTATATGGATTCCAAGATGAGCGATTTTGCTTGAAAAAGGCTGAACCTGGAGGGTGCAGCCACCACAATCGCCCGGTTCATGTGATGATAAACATGTTATGATACCAGACTGCTGGCATCGAGGTTCGCGAGTCGCAGTCCCTCGTTGCGAATGCGATCGGCGAGGTAGGCCAGCGTTGTTTGCGCGAACACGGCTTCGAGTTGATCGCGGACCACTGTCCATTGTTGATGCAGGGGACAGGGGTGCTCATCGCTGCAGGTATCCAGTCCCAGCATGCAGCCTGCGAACAGGCCTTTGCCGTCGATGGCCACGACGATCTCCTTGATGGAGATGGTTTGCGCCGGCCGGGCGAGGCTGACGCCGCCGTTGGGTCCTTTGAAGGAATTCATGATTTTTTGCTGCGTCAGCACTTGCAGGATTTTGGTGAGAAAGTGGAACGACAATCCCAGGTGTTCGCTGATTTCGCGGATCGGCACATAATTGCGCTCCTGATGCAACGCCACATAGAGGGTGGCGCGGATGGCGTGATCGCAGGTTTTTGAGAGAATCATGAATTCCTCGGTGTCAATAAAAGAATAAAGAGTCTTATGTCTTAAATATAAGCAATCTTTTGAGGGAATGCAAGAGAAAAATGCAGATTTTCCTTTTATCTCCTAGCGGTGAATCGCCGTTTGCAGTATCCGTGCATAGGCGGTCATAACTGGAATGTGCTAAAAGATCCCTCCGGGATGACAGAGTGGGGGAAAAACCGTCATCCCGGGGAGCGCAGCGGCGATGGGTTTCCGCAATCACCAGATGTAATATGATAATTATATATCATTTGACAAACTCTGGTCCGGTGGTCGTCGCAGGGAGGACTGTGGGACGGAGTTCATTCTTTTTCTCTCGATCGGCGATGATGCGAAAAGTAACCTGGCAATCCATTGTTCGTAGTTCCGCCTTCAGGCGGGCTTTGTCCTCGACAGGCTCGGTCAACCGCAGAGTCCAGTTTGAGTCATTGATTTGACCCGATGAAATAACCATTGTGATATCATAAATTCTCAGTGCTGTCCGGGTATTCAACAAAAGCATGGATAATTTTTAAAAAATGCAGCCCAATTGACTGAATCCAATTTCAAATGGTTTACAGGGTAAAAACGCAATCAAATAACAATTAGTCAGTTCTCTATAAACCTGTGATTTTTGTATTAACCGGACACTACTGTATTGAACCGTGATTTTCGCAACAACCGGACTTTGGTGAGAAATTCTTATTATTTTATCAGGCAACTATAATTTCGCATGCATCTTTGCGTCTGTTTCTTTTTGTGTAAAGTAAATCAATTCGCATGGGTTGATTATCAATGGTGTAAAATCACCAAGGTGTTTCTTTGTTCAGGTCCTTCAGTACCTGTAGAATTCAATCCACAACCTTGTTTCCTTAAAGGAGAGTTACTCTATGCAACAGCAGGAGAATAGTGCGCGCGGGGAAATTTTTCTGTATCAGGTTCCAAGGGGAGCCAGAATTGGATGTCAGGCTCGAAAAGGATAATATCTGGTTGAACCAGAGTCAAATGGCTCTGCTTTTTGAGAAAGAACAGATACCATTGGATTACATTTGCGAAATATTTTTAAGGAAGGGGAGTTGGAAGAATTGGCAACTACCGGGGAATCCTCGGTAGTACAGTTGGAAGGCATGCGCCCCGGCCGGCTGTCCATAAAAGTCAGTGGGACGGAGTTCCTGACCTGACGCTCTCCGGGTCAATCTACAATGAACAGCTTTGCTCCAATTTTTGTGCGGGAACGATGCGCCATTGTATTGTCGGCAACTTGATAACTCATGCCTGAGGTTAACGTATAATGATGACCATCCTGCAATTCTACGTTTAATTCTCCCTCAATACAAAACAGAATATGTCCCTTCGAACACCAGTGATCGGCAGTGTAACCCGCTGAATATTCTACAAGACGGACTCTGATCTCTCCAAAGTGCCGAGTTCGCCAACAGGCCGTACCGGTCTCGCCTGGATGTTCAGTGATTTCCACCTCTTTCCAATCTGTTATTGCGAACGAGATGTCGGATAGTTTCATGCTATTGGCCTCAGTTGTTGAAATGTCGTTATTATTGTATGTATTTTTGCCGGCGGAAATCCATGCCACTACTCACCATCCCCGCTGCCGCCGGCTTTCGAAAAAAAGCACAGCCGCGGCGACGGAGACATTCAGGGAGCTCACCTTGCCGCGCAGCGGGATGCGGGCGCTGAAATCGCACTGCTCGCCCACCAGTCTGCGCACGCCTTTGCCTTCGCTGCCCAACACCAGTCCAACGGGACCTTTCAGATCGATCTCCGTATAAAGTTTGGGTGCGTCCTGGTCGGTGGCCACAAACCACAGGCCCTCTTCTTTCAATTCCTGGATGGCGCGGGTCAGATTGGTCACCTGGCTGATGGCGACATGGGCGGCGGCACCGGCCGAGGCTTTGAATGCGGCCGGGGTCAGGGGCGCGGCGTTGTCTTTGGGGATGATGATGCCGTGCACGCCGGCGCCATCGGCGCTGCGCAGGATGGCGCCGAGATTTCCCGGATCCTGAATGCAGTCCAGCACTGCGATCAATGGCGGCTCCCCCAGCAGGGCTGCGCGCCGCAGTATTTCCTCCACGCCTACATAATCCGGCAAGGCGATGCGCGCGGCCACGCCCTGGTGATGCTCCGATTTGAGCAGGCGCGTCAGCTCCGGCCGCGCCAGGCGCTCTATTTTCACCTGCTGTTTGGCCGCCAGGGTCTCGATGTCCCCCAGATTGGCGCCGCTGCCCTCCCTGGCCAGGATGATTTTATCCACCTGCATCTGACTGCGCAGCCATTCCAAAACCGGATTGCGGCCGTAAATAAACGAATACATACATATCCTCTCTTGTGGCTATTTGGTCGTCATCTCGAAAACGCCGTCCCAGTCCAGAGGCACGGGATGCTTTTTAAAATATTCGCAGCGTTCCAGATAAGTTTTGCTCGGTCCTTCATGCACATCCGCGGCCAGAGCGCGGCGAAATGATGCCATGGCGCTGTCCCAGCGTTTAGCGCGATAATGTTCAAGGCCTTCCTGATAGGCCTCCAGGGAGAGCAGTTGGGCGTTGTTCAGCCCCGCACGGGTCTCGGCGACAAGTTCGTAGACGCGCACGGGCTTGTTTTTTCCCTTGACGCGCAGCAGATCCAATTCGCGCAAGATGAACGCATCCGCAAGCAGTTCACGTGTATTCTCGCTGATCATAATGCTGGTGCCATAAGCCTTGTTGGCGCCTTCCAGGCGCGATGCCAGGTTGACCGAGTCCCCGATGACCGTGTAATCATAGCGATCTTTGCCGCCGATGTTGCCGGCGATCATGGGACCGGAGTTGATGCCGATGCGGGCATGAAATTCCGGTTTGCCCTCCGTCTTCCACTTGGCGCGCAGATCGATGAGTATTTTTTGCATCTCCAGGGCTGCGCGGCAGGCGCGTTCTGCGTGGTCCGTCTGCTGCACCGGCACGCCAAAGACCGCCATGACGGCATCGCCCTCGTATTTGTCGAGATAACCCCGGTATTTGAAAACCACCTCGGTCATGGCATTGAGATACTCGTTGAGTTGGGCGACCAGTTCTTCCGGCTCCAGCGCTTCGGACACGGTGGTGAAATTTTTGATATCCGAGAAAAAGGCGGTGGCTATGCGGCGCTCGCCCCCCAATTTAAGCAAATCGGGATTTTTCAGGAGTTCTTCAACCACTGTCGCGGTGAGATAGTGCTGAAACATGTTTTTGATGTAGCGTTTGTTGCGTTCTTCATCCACAAAACGGTAGATCAGGACAAAGAGATAGGCGAAGAGAATGGCGAGGATGGGCCGCACCAGCTCGAGCCAGAACGCTTCGGCTGCGAACCAGTGCTTGCCGAGCAGGGCGTAGAGAATGATGATGCCCGCGCCGGTCAGTCCGCCCCAAACCGGTTTGAAGAAGATGGTGATCAATGCTATAAGTAGAGCCAGTCCGAGCAGAATGAGGATCGCATAGGCCACATCCTGTTTGTGGATGTATTGATTCTGCAAGATATTATAGAGCACATTGGCGTGGACTTCGACGCCCGGAAATGCGTCCTGAAAGGGCACGGGGCGGATATCCGCCAGGCCGGCGGCGGAGGTGCCAATGAAGATGATTTTGTCCTGAAATGCTTCCTGGGGCACGCGCTGCATCAGCACGTCATAGTAAGAGATGTAACGAAAGGTTTGAAAGGTGCCCTGGTAGCTGATGCGCATGCGGCCATCCTTGTTGATGGGGATGTGCAGCGCGGCTTTGCCCGGCGGCGAGATGGTGATGGCATTGCCCGGGTCTATTGCCAGATCCGCCGGTGATGCGCCCATCATGCCCATGGTCATGGCCAGGGTGAGGGCAAAGTATTCCCGTCCGGCGAAGTGCAGGAACATGGGCATGGTGCGAATGACGGAATCGTTGTCCGGGGAGAAATTGGCGTAGCCGATCCCCGCGGCGGCGTTGTAGAGCGGCACGAGACGGCCGTCGATGCGGTCCGCCCGGCGAAAGCGCGGCTGTGATGAATCCGGCGCGGCAAGCGAAAAGTGTTGCGCCTGCAGGCCTTGCGGCGGCCCGTCCATGGGATAGAGGAAGGCATCCGGATTGGCCATGGAGAAGGCCATGGCATGGTAGACATGGCCGGAGCGGGCTGTGGCGCTGATCAGCGCCGAATCCATCTCCGCATCGCGGTCGGGTTCCATGAAGAGGACGTCGAAGGCGATGGCCCGGGCGCCGCCAGCGGTCATATAATCGATGATCTGGCCGTGATAGCTGCGCGGCCACTGGTCGAATCGCCCCAGTTTTTCCAGGCTGCGGTTGTCGATGTCGACGATGATGATATCCTCGATGGTGGCACCCTGGCGCTCCTCGAAGAGGTGGCGCAACCGGCCCACGTAACGCCAATCAAGCGCCTTGGCTTCAAAGGCCTCGAAAAGCTGAAATTCCATGACATAGGTGAAGAGTATAACCAGCAGGCTGGCCAGCAAGCCGAGCAAAGCGCCGAGCAGCAGCCGGCGGGACCATTTCGTGTGCATGGGATAACCCTTTATTTGTCCGTAGTGAGTTATTTCAATATAACTAAACGTGATAAAATATGCAAGCCATTCGCCGTTTACAGGGGGTGTGTTGGAGGCCGAGAGGTTAAAGGGCCCCTTGGTGTCGAGAGATCTTGCCGCCGGTGGAATGAGGTGTTTCAGGGAGATGGATCTTGCCGCGGATGCTAAAAGGTCCTTAGTGGCGATGGATCCTGTTGCGGATGCTAAAGGTCCTTAGTGGCGATGGATCCTGCCGTGGATGCTAAAAGGTCCTTTCAGGATGACATTTTTTTATTTTTCCGTCACCCGTTCGCCCTCTCAAGATAGTAATGATAAAAAACTTGCGAATAACCGTGAAAATCAATATGTTAAAAAACAGAATATATTGCTGTCAACACTATTGATGTGAGGTGGGATTATGAAAAAAATATTTATTGCCGTTCTGTTCATTGTATTGCCGCTGTGGGCCCAGGACGCGGCCGCTCCGGATACGAGCAAACCCGCGCCGCCATGGAAGCACAGTCTGGTCGGGTCGTTGCTGGGTAATCAGGTCACCTATAGTGATTGGGTTCAAGGCGGAGAAAATGCCATCGCCTGGAATTCCCTGCTGGACGGCAAATCGGTCTATGAAGTGGGACGCAACAATTGGAGCAACACCTATAAATTCGCCTTTGGCCGCACCCGGCTGGGCGACAAGGGGTTTCGCAAGACCGATGACCGCATCGAACTGGAAAGTGTTTTCACGTATAAAATGAACGTGTATATCAATCCCTATGTGGCTGCCACCTTTAAAAGCCAATTTGCACCCGGATGGACGTATGATGATAAAGGTGTCGGCACAAAGGTGTCCAAATTTCTGGATCCGGGCTATTTGACGCAGAGCGCCGGAGTTGGGTACCAATTCCTGCCCCAGGCCAAGATTCGCGTCGGTGCTGCGCTGCGAGAAATCCTCACCAGCGACCATGTCCGCTTTGCCGACGATCCCAAGACCAGTAAGATCGAGAAGCATGTCATTGAAGGCGGTATGGAGTCGGTGCTGAACGTGGATTGGAAACTGTCGAAGAATTTGCTGCTGACATCCGTGGCGGAGTGGTTTGGCGCCTTCAAGGATATGAAGCGGACGACGCTGCGCACCAACAGCACACTGGCGGCTTCGGTGAGCAAACTGGTGACGGTGAATTTCAATGTGCAGACCATCAATGAACCGCGCGTCTCGCTGCGGCCGCAGCTCAAACAGACACTGGGGATCGGCTTGAACTATTCGTTCTTTTGATGGCTTGAAAAATATAACGTTGAGAGCCTGCGACAGCAATGTCCCAGAACGCTCAATAAGAGGATATGAATGTAATAAATTCTCCTCTGAAATGGACAGTGTTCAATGAAATCGCTCCCCAGGTGTTATAGCGTATTAGGAATTTTAAATTAATGCCATAGGGGTTTAAATTATTATAGCGTTGGGACGCCACTGAGCCTGCGAAGCTGCTTCGCAGGCTCTTTTTTTGGGGGGCCGGCATATTGTAAACGTTTGCGTGTGCAAGCCTCCCAGGAGACTGGCAAGGAGAATGATCAGCCGGACGGCAAGCGTGAACGGGGCGCTCCGGCGCTTGCAGAAAGCCGCTGTGCAAGACGAACGCGCTCAAGCCCGTTGGAGACGCTGGAAGCTTTTGTGATTGAGCGGGCGCCGCCATTAAGCCTGATTCTGCTACAAGTATCCTGATGCCTTGAGGATGATGATGCCGCTGGCGATGGTGAAGATGCTCCCCAGCGTGGTCAGCAGGATGATATTTCCGGCCAGGCGGCTGTTGCTGCCCATGGCGTCGGCCATGATGTAGCTGGCGATGGCGGTGGGGGAGGCAAAAAAGAAGAAAAGGATGCCGAGGTCGGTGCCGCGAAATCCCCATTGTACGGCAAAATAAACCACAATCACCGGCAGGATGAGGATTTTAAGCAGCGTGGCATAGAGCGCCAGGCGGAAATCCTGTTTGATGCCGGAAAAACTCAGGGACGCACCTATTCCGAGAAGCGCCAGAGGCAGCGTCAAGGAGGAAAGGTGATCGACGCTGGTGAGTAGAAATTGGGGCAGTTGAATTTGTGCCAGCGAGACGGGCACAGCCACCGCCGCTGCGAGGATGAGTGGATTGGTGATGATGTCTTTGATGATGCGGGCGGCGCTGACCTGGCGTTCTTTTTTTTGCGGCAGGGTCAGGGCCAGTACCGCCAGAATATTATAGGGCGGCATGATGGCGGCCAGCACGACGGCAGCAGATGCGAGGACGCCATCGCCAAAAGCGTTGCTCAACATGGCAAAGCCGAGGATGGCAAAATTGCCGCGGAAACTGCCCTGAATGAAGGCGCCACAGTCGCGGCCGTTTTTTGTCAGCCAGTGCCCGGCCAGCCAGGAAACCACAAAGGAGATGATAATAAAGATATAGGCGAAACCAATCTGCTCGCCGTTCAAAAGTTCGCTGAACCGGGTTGTGGATATCTTGACGAACAGCAGACTGGGCAGCGTCACCATGAAGACCAGACGCGATGAGGTGGAGGTGAAAGCCTGGTCGATGAGGCGGGCTCGTTTCAGCGCAAATCCGATGAAGACCAGGATGAACACCGGCGCGACGATATTGAAGGCCTGCACAAAAATGGTCATAGCGTTTCCTTTTTCTTGCCATGTACGCCGCCGCGCGCCAGCGAGGCAAAGACGCCCATAACGGAGAGTACCGCAAAGATCAACAACAGCATGTGCATACCCCGGAGGAATTCGGGCAGATTTTCGCCCTGGATGCGCTCGCGGCCGATCTGCAAGGCGATGACCAGGGTGGCAAGCCCCATGCTCAGCATCTGTCCCAGCATGCGCATGGTGCCGACCATGGCGGAGGCCACGCCAAAGTGCCGCCGTTCCACGGAACCCATGATGGCATTGGTGTTGGGCGAAGAGAACAAGCCGAATCCGCAGCCGAGGATCATCAAACTGCTGATGAGGTGCCACGCGGGTGTGGCGGCGTCAATGGGGACGAGCGTCAACACGCCCACGGCTGTGAGTCCCATGCCGATGGATGCGATCCAGCGCGGTTCGATGGTGTCGGAGAAATGGCCCGCCAGCGGCGCCACGATGGTCATGACCACAGGTTGGGCCACCAGCAGCAAACCCGCCATCTGCGGCGACAGGCCCTTGACGTATTGCAGATAGAGACTCAACAGAAATCCCACCGCGAAAGTGGCGCTATAGTTGATCAGGGCCGCGAGATTGGAAAAGGCAAAAACGCGGTTCTCATACAGCAACTTGATATCGATCAACGGGGAGGAGGTGCGGGATTCCCGGCGCAGAAAAAGCAGCAAGATCATCAGGCCGCAGACCACAGACAAAAGGCCCCGGTTACCCGGCAGGGTCGAAAAGCCATACATCAGCGCGATGATGCCGGCGCCATAGGCCAGGGCGCCGCTGCTGTCAAAGCGTTCGTGCGCAGCCTCCCGCCATTCGTAGCGCAGCCGCGTCAGCAGAAAGAGAATGCAGAGACAGAGCAGGGCGTTGAGGACGAAGATGCTGCGCCAGCCCAGATGCTGCACCATCCAGCCGCCCAGGGGAGGTCCCATGGAGAGGCCGAGGTAGACCGCGCCGGTATTCCAGCCGATGGCGCGGCCGCGTTCTCCCGCGGGGAAGACCGACGTGAGCATGGCGGTGGAAGTGCCGAATACCATGCCGCCGCCCACACCCTGAAGGACGCGCGCCAGGATGAGCACGGTCGCTGACCAGGCCAGCGACACCAGGATGGAACCGGCGAGAAAGAGGATGACGCCAGAGGAAAAGATACGTTTGCGGCCGATGATATCGGCCAGCCGCCCCGCGGGCAGCAAAAAAACCGCCGCCGCCAGGATATAGCTCGAGGCCACCCAACTGAGCAGGACGGCGTCCATATTCAAATCGGCGCTGATGCGCGGCAGGGCGATGTTGGCGGCGGCGCC
>CAUJEL010000089.1 GCA_963169875.1 Candidatus Zhuqueibacterota bacterium | reverse complement strand
CGCTCCTCTGCAGTATCTGCGGCAGGGCGGCGCTGTAGCCAAACACATCGGGCAGCCAGAGATTGCGCACCTCGACGCCGAATTCCTTCTGGAAAAAACGTTTGCCATGAAGAATCTGCCGTACCAGGGATTCGCCGCTGCTGAGATTGCAGTCGGCTTCGACCCACATGCCGCCCTGGATTTCCCAACGTCCCGCGGCAACCTGGCGGCGTATTTTTTCATACAGCGACGGATAAGATTCCTTGACAAAGGCGTAGTGCTGCGCCTGGGAGGCGCCAAAAACATAGCCGGGATAGCGCTCCATGAGATCGAGCTGCACGGCAAAGGTGCGCGCACATTTGCGCACCGTCTCGCTGACCGGCCACAGCCATCCGGTGTCGATGTGCGCATGCCCGACCGCGCTGGCGATGGGCGCGGACGCATTGCTTTTCTTCTTTAATTCGGGCGCAAGGGCTTCCTGTGCTTCGGCCACCCGGGCGGGTTCGCGGTCAAAGTGATCAGCGGCGGACATGAGCGCGCGCAGCAGACGGCTGCGGCGCACGCTTTTCTCGGGCAGCGCTTTCATCTGCGCATTCAACAAAGAAGCGTCGAGGTAGAGCTGCCAGACATCATCCTTAAAGGTGGCGAGCGTCAGATCCTGAACAACAGCTTCATAAAAACCGTAGCGTTTCGGGTCGTCCGGCTGCGGATCACGAACCAATTGCAGCCCGAAGATTTGCGCGGCCGTGGCCTCCGCGTAAATATCTATTTTCGCCCCACCTGCGACCAGATTGCCGATCTCCACGCGATCGCGGCGGAACTCGGGCTGCCATACAGAGTGCCAGCTCGTTGCCCCTTGCGGGGTGCCTTCCGCGTCGAAGAGAAGTGCTTCGCCGCCAAAATTAAGACGAGCGACGACATGCTGCCCGTGCCAGGATTGCGGCACGGATCCGCTGAGATGGAACCACGCCACCTGCCAGGGCTTTCCCCAAGCCTCACCTGCTTTGATGGGACGATAAGAAACCTGCAATCGCTGCGCAAACGGCAACGGAGGCTCACACACGGCCACTTCCGCCTGCAGCGGGATTTCTTCGCCATACATGGACAGCTTGAGGCGATCCACAAACTGCTGGACGCGGCTTTCATACAGCTGGCGTTCACGCTCGATCATTTAACAGGCGCTCCCTGCGGCAGGGCCACTGGAGGTTGGGCCGGCTGGTTCTTTTTCTGCGCCGCAGCCGCAGTCTTATCGGCATTCAAGACTTCCGCTGTCTTCTGCATCAACTTCTCATTCCAATCCGCTTTGTATTTTTCGCGCAGCATCTTGACGACGCTTTGTTGTTTTTCCTGCGTTCTGGTGCTCTGCAAGCGGCCGCGAATGGTGGATTGCAGTTCCGCATAGGGCCGGTTATTATATTCCTGTTTATGCGCTTCATAAAAAGCGGCCACCTCGGACTCTTCCACTTTCACGGCCCGGGTCACCAGGCGCTCGCGGCTTTTTTGTCCGAGCAATTGCGCGCTTGTGTAATTGTAATCTTTCTTGAACTCATCAGTCTGATCAAGTTTGCGCTCCAGAGCATCCCGCTCCATCATGTCCGGCACTGAAACCTTGTAGATGAAATCAGCGACATCTGCGTAGCGGCGCAGTTGATAGGAGTTGCCGCGCGTCAGGTTATTATATTTTTCGATGGTCTCGGCCACCGTCCACTGACCGCGGTCGAACGTCATCAGAGGTTTTTTAAGATCCTGGGCATCGATGCTCGACATATCAACTTTACTGCCGGGCGCCGGATTTTGCAGGGCAGGTAATATTTTTAACACCAACAGACTGTCGATTTTCATCTTGTATTTATTGGGAAGGGCATTGATATACTCCTCAATGAAAGCACCCTGCTTCTGAACCCTGAGGCTTCCTTCGATCTCCGCACGCGCTTGTTCGAAGGGTTTCTGCTGGCGCTCGCGCACTTCATCAACGCGAATGACATGATAGCCATAATTGGTCTTCAATGGTTTTGTATACTGGCCAACGGATGTGTAACGCAAGGCCTCTGAAAAAGAGGGTGCCATTTGCGCCCAAAATAAAAAGTTGGGCATCTGCCCCGCGGTGTCTTTGGTATTCGGATCCATGGTGTACTTGTCAACCAAGGCAGCAAAACTGGCCCCATTTTGCAGTGCCTGAGAGATGGAATCAGCCAGGACGGTGGATTTCACCAGTATATGAGAAATCTTGTATTCGTTTTTGCCCATTTCATAGGCTGCCATGAGCTCTGGTTCCGTGGCCGGAAACGTTGCCGGCACAACCGCTTTGAAGAGCGGACCGCCATTTCGCGTCAACATGCGGCGTTTTTCCTGCATCAACTGCGCGGCAATGGTGCTGTCCTTATCCAGCTTCATACTGTAGGCTTCAGCCTGGAACAGCAGATTATCCAACTGGTTTTTATCTATGAACTGTCTGATGATCTCAGTGGTGATCACGGGATGCTGGGCGTACTCCCGCGTCATTTTATAGCGGCGCATGAAAACTTCCTGTTCCAGCGCCTGATTCTTAACTTTTACCAGCCAGGTGCCCTTGTCATCCCCACAACCCATAATCACCAGCAGCGCAACAAGACCTAGCCAGGCGAATTTTTTAGACATATTAATCTCCACTTACTTTATGCAGGACTATCTTCCGGTTTCTGTGTCAGCGATCGTTGCAGGCCTTTTTTCTTCACCCATGCGGTGAATGTTTATCAGCAAGATGGGCTGGCTGACACCGATTCCGCGTATTTATCAATTAGAAAAGAATGTAAATAAAATCATGCAAAAAAACAACCATTTCCATGCGCAGGCTAATGCGCCACGATTTCATCCACAAAAATCCAGGCCTTGCCTCCCGCGCCCGGATGCCAGTCGGGGCAGATCCCCGTGTTTTCCGCCTCGATGCGTATAAATCTCGCGGACTCGCCTGACAACTTCGCTTCATCCTTTTGTATCTTCATGTCAGAGGTGCCAGGCGGCGTCGGATGTGAAAAATTGGCCACGACCTGATAGTCAATCCCATCCACGGAAACAGCGTAACTCACATTGGTTGGCAGAAATATCCACGATCCGGTATTTTGTAAAAAATCGCAGGACAGCATCTGCAGAGGCATCTCCTGACCGAGATCGACGGTGGCGATGAAATCGTCTCCCTCAAATCCTTGCCAGCACCCATCCGTGAAGGAGAGCGAACCGAACAATCCGTCGGCCAGACCGCTGGCGCCACCGCCTGTGTAACGCGGACTGTAAGCGAATTTGAGCAGCACCGGCTTGCCCAACGCAGGATGGTACAAATAGCTGCGTTCGGCGATTTCGCCGTACTGGTACATTCCGCGGAAAGCGGCGGCTTTGAGGGTACAGCTTTGATCTATCACAACCGGCTGTGAAAATGCGGGCGATGTCAGGGTTGGCTGGGTTCCATCCAGCGTATAATGCAACGCCAGACCCGGTTCACCGCTCTGCAGCGTCACGCGATGCTGTCTGTTCGAGGCATCAAATGCACTCAGAATGGTGACCGGCCTCGCCTCCGGACCATAGGGAACGCCCCGCTCCTGCAGATACTGGTACTGGCCGCGAGCACGTTGCAGGAAAGAATCATAGTCACGATCCTCAGGCCAGGTCCACAACACTTCGCTCAGCGCCATCAGCCTGGGAAAAAGCTGACGGGTGAGGTTTGCCTCTGTGATGCGTTCGCTCCACAAGCAGCATTCACCGCCAATGATGTGATGCCGGAATTCCGGTTCGAGTTCAGCCGGGATGGGCTGATAGGCATATGCCTTGCGAAGATCGATGTCACCGATATCGGCGTTAAAGTAGGTGTGACTGTGCGGCGAGGCGATGGCATCGTGCCGGGAACGCGCCGCCGCCAGGGCGCCCTCCATGCCACGCCACGATTGCACCGTGGCTCCCGCGGCGAGTCCGCCTTCGAGTATCTCATCCCATCCGATGAGTCGGCGGTTGCGGCTCCTCAGAAAACGCTCGATGCGCTGAATGAAGTAACTCTGCAATTCAGCCTCATCCTTTAAACCCTCGTCGCGCATGCGCTTCTGGCAATCGGGACACATTTGCCAGCGATCCTTGGGCACTTCATCGCCGCCGACATGCACATATCCATACGGGAAAAGAGCGATCACCTCATCGAGCACATGCTCCAAAAAAGTGAATGTGGAATCTTTCCCGGCGCAATAGACGTCCTTGAATACGCCCCACTGCGTCTGCACCTGAAAAGGTCCACCCGTGCACGAGAGTTCCGGATGGGCTGCCAGGGCGGACATGCAATGTCCGGGCAGTTCGATCTCCGGTACGACATCGATATGGTGCAGGGCGGCATAAGCAACGACTTCACGGATATCGTCCTGGGTGTAAAAACCGCCGTAGCGGGTGCCATCCGGTTCGGTGCGCCAGGCGCCCACGCTGGTCAGCAGCGGATATTTTACAATTTCAATTCGCCACCCCTGGTCCTCGGTGAGGTGCCAGTGCAGCTTGTTGATTTTGTAATAGGCCATGACATCGATGAGGCGTTTAATATACTCTTTGCCGATGAAATGGCGGCCGGCGTCCACCATAATGCCGCGCCACCCAAACTGCGGTTCATCCTGGATGATGACACCCGGCAACTGTACGGACTTTATCTTTTTCCCGGGCCTGGCCTGCGCCGCCAGGAGCTGCTGCACGGTCTGCAAGCCACAGAACAATCCCCTGCCAGTACTGCTCTGCAGCAAAAAATGCTTCTTCGCTATAGTCAGCGTATAAGCTTCTTGTTTGCCATCGACAGCCTTGACAACCAGGTGAATGTCTTTGGCCGCCATAGTGCTGCCGGAAGGTTGGCAAGCAAGTTTCAGTCCCGTTTGCGCCTCAATCCGGGCCGATAGATATTCGGCGAGCTGTTTCATCTCCTCGGTGTCCGGCGTATAACGAATCTTCACCGACTGGTCAAAGCGGAAGTATCCATCCTGAAAAACAACGGATCGCGGCCACGGCATTAATGAGATGGGTGTATTCTCTTTTGCAGCGATTGAACCAGACAGAATTGCACAGATGATAAAAATCGATGAGAAAACTTGAGCCTTCACGGCGCCTCCGTTTCAAATCCAGGATTTATGCAGCGTTTAATTCTCGAAAGCGATTTCGGCGTCTGTCAGTGTCCAGAAACGATCGAAATAACCCGCTGCCACGAGCCCTGCTCCCGGTGTTCGTAACAGGTTGCTGTTAAAGAGTGAAAAATCAGGGAAAGCACTCCCTGCATAGAGATAGGGCAGATTGGTGGTCAGTCGCATGCCCTGCACGCCGCTGCCCGAAACCACCGCCACCGAGGCGGTTTCGCTGTCGTGCCGCGGATAGACAAACAAGCACGCCAGGTCATCGCCGCGAAAGATGCGTCCGCCGATGCGCACCGCACCCGGTTGCACCTGTATCGGACAGGTTTTGAGCAGCAAGTTCCAGGCGCTGTTGCTGCGCGCGTTGCCATAGAGCACGACGCTGCGATCCCTGGTCTTTTCCAGATCAAATTCCTGATCGGAGATGACATCCACGCAGCCATTGCTTTGATACCAGAAACTCTCCGCATCATAACGCGCTTTCTGTATCGCCCAGTTTCTTTCTTCCTTCGACCCGCGTGTGCCATAGACAAAAATCATGCGATGTTGAAAAGCTTCCTTGAACGGGCCATAGCGGTGCGGCCCTTTCTGCGACGACGCAACAACCGCACCCGGCTGCCAATGGCCATCGCGCCGTTCCAGCCACAGTGTCGGTTGCATGGGCATGACCAGCGAATCTCCATCCAGGTGAATTTTAAAATCCTGGTTCCCGGCATCTTGTGGTGGCCGCAGCGCCAGCACCGCCACATTCTCCGTGGTGCCGGTGAAGCGCCTTTGACCGGGATCCAGCTGAATTTTTACACGGCTGAATTCGAGCGGATGCTCCTGGGCAACCACAGTGAGCCAATCGCAGCGCGCGGATACACCCGGATTCGCGGTGGTGAAATCAACCTGCCTCAGACGCTCCGCACCCGGACGCGCGTGGCGGGCAAAAAAATCAAACAGTGGCGGCCAGTCGACGCAATCGGCGCCGGCCTCGTCCGAATGATCCCACCAGTGCCCGGCGCCGGGCTCTTCATGGAACATATAATCGGTGTGAAAATTCTTCAAAGAATCGATCATCAGATAAGCCTGTTTGACCGGCACATTATCATCGGCCGCGCCGTGGATGATATAAATGCCGTGCTGCTGATAATTGCGAACCAGAGCGAGCGTGTTGCTGATGTTGCCTGCGCGCTGAAAAAGCCGGCGCACAGGGATGCTGTCTGCAGCGCTCTCGCGCACGCCATAAGACCAGAAGCTGATCCAGCCGGCGCTCGGGCCGATGGCGGCAAACTGATCCGGATAGGTCGCCGAGAAAATCCAGGTTCCGTGTCCACCCATGGAGTGGCCGGTGAGATAGATGCGGCTGGTGTCTACGTTCAGCGTCGACCTGGCCAATCCGAGAACCTCAAGCGCATCGAGGCGGCCCCAGTCCTCCCAGTTGTGGCCATAGGGTCTGCGGTTGGTGGGCGCGACGATATGTCCCCAGCTCTTTGCTGCATACGATCCGGCCTGGTTGAATCCTTCGACATTGGCGCCGTGCAGCGAGAGAAATAACGCCACCTGTCTGGCCTCGTCCGTGGATGAAGCCAGATTGACCGCATAATATTGCACGCTGCCGTCGATGGAACTCACAAACGTGCGGCGATGATTGGCCTCCGGCGCTACACGCTGCAACGTCACTTCAGTCCGGTCCAGTATCTCTTCCGGCGTGTCAGCGCCGCGGCGAAGCAGCGTGAGTTCAACCTCAACCGCAGCCACGGTCTGCACTGCCGCCGCCTCGATTTTGAACGCCGCTTTACGAAGTGACTGCGGCAATAGAAGAGGCAGAGCCACCTCAGGGATGAGCACGCCATCGCCCCTGCCGCGCAGAAAAAGGCCGCTGAGAGGCGTATCCGTAGCATTGAGAACCGGGATGGCGCCCCAGCTCTGCAGAGCCTCGCCTTGCAGCAAATCCGGCAACGTGACATCCCTGTTATTGAAAAGCGCCGGTTTAGCGGTGGGGTGCAAGAGTATCTTGATGCGACCGCGGCTGCTGCGAAAGAGCAGGTGATTGTCGCCGCGATTCAGGAGGATCGGGACCAGGCCATAATCGAAACGCGGTTCCCAGGACTCAAAGTTATCCTTTGCCCGGTAGCGGTTGCCGATGCGCGGGACGCCGTTTACGTACACCATGTTATGGCCCATGCCCTCAAGCAAATAGGCACCGGCAGTTGTCAGCGTGACTTTGCAATAAATCCAGCCGCCGCGAAGGTCCCGATCACTGAACCATCCCGACGAATCAGCCCGCAGTGTCTGCCACGCAGCGGATTCGGTGGGAGCTACCAGAACTTTCTGGCCGGCAACAGGCGGTGTGAAACGGCCGGCCACCAGTTGCTCTTCGATGGGATCAACAGGGAGCACGGCGCGGCGCTGGTGCTCCGAGAGTTTAAGAACCAGACCCTCATTGATTTGCAAAGCCGATGCAGCGCAGGCGATCGTGAAAGTCACCCATAAAATAATGGCGAGAGAGTTTCGGACCATTGACATAGGATAGTTACCTCGAAGACAATTCAGAACATAAAGGTTAAACCAGTTCTCATGCAGGCATCTTTCAGACAATCGTACAAATCCGCGCCGGTCCAGAAGGTGTCACAGACTGGCTTTTGCGTTCCTCTTTGCCCGAAGATTCTTCCTGAATGACGGGAGGCGAATGGCTGGTATTTCTTGATCATCACCCCAGCCTGTCATGGTGTAACCATTTTTTAGGAACCGCGGCAGTGATGTGCCTTTACGCCACGGATGTGTTGAACGCTGTTCCGGCTGGCATTTTTCAAAGGATCCCTGCTGAATGACATCGGGGGTATTATGCAAAAAACAACACGGCCATGCAGAAAATCAACGTCTGGCGTCGACGGCACTCAGTGCATCGCGCCCATGACGACGTGCACGGAAACGGTCTCCTGGTCGCAAAGTGGCAGGACTTGACCGTGAACCGGTTTCCCATCCAGGGTGATTGATTCGACACCGCGTTGAACATGTTGCGGATTTTCAACCCTGATCACATAGCGCGTCCCGCGAAAAACGCGTTCGAATGCAAAACCATCCCATTCATGCGGTATGATGGGATCAATGAGCAACCCGGCGAAGGTGGCGCGGACGCCGAGGCAATAATCCATCATTACCCGGTACATCCACGCGGCTGTGCCCGTCTGCCACGAATGGCTCGCACGGCCTGGATTCGCATGTTCATTGCTGGTGACGTACTGGGAAAAGACATAGGGTTCGGCGATGAAAAGATCCGAGTCGATGGCATCGGGAAGCATCTTTTTATAATAGGCATAAGCCTGGTCACCGCGGCCGAGCAGGCATTCGGCCATGATCACCCAGGCCGTCGGATGGGCAAAGATGGCGCCATTTTCTTTTTTCCCCGCCACGCAGCGCGTCACCAGTCCGATGGTGGGATCTATTTCGCGGTACGCGGGTGCACATTTTTTCGGCCCATACTCGGTATCCAGATGGGTCTTGAGACTATCCATGGCCTGAATGAGCCGCTCTTTGGCATCAATTTCCGCGATCACAGCCCACGACTGGGTGTTGAGAAAAATTTTCCCGGCCTCATTCTCCCTGGAACCGATGCGTCTCTCTCTGGCGCCAAATGCGCGAATGTACCATGCGCCATCCCAGCAATGCCGGCTGACCGATTGCTGCAGCTGGTCGCGCGTGGAGATGACCTCGGCCAGAAAATCAGCATCTTTCCTGTGCTGCAACATCTCGATGAGCAGATTCAACATGGCGACGTAGAACATGCCGCCCCAGACGCTTTCACCGCCGTCTTCGCCGCCGATGTAATCCAGGGTGTCATTCCAGTCGCCGCGGCCGAAAATCGGCAGACCGTGCTTACCGAGATTGTGGCGCACAAAGTGAACCACCGAGCGCAAGTGATCGAAGATCGGCGCCGCCGGCGCATCGACGAACGGCTGCTCATTGTCCAGCACCCCCCATTCGCCTGTCTGCTTGATATAGTCGCTGATGGCGAGAATGTACCACAGGGGGTCATCGCAATGTCCGGTCACCTCGCCCTGTCCGTCGCCGTAGAAATGGTGGTACACATGGCCGTCCTTGAACATCTGACGCGAAAGCAGCAGTATCCGCTGCCGCGCCAGCTCGGGATCCGAGATCGTCACCGCGATGGTATCCTGGGCGGTATCCCGGAAGCCGAATCCACGGCCGATGCCCCAATAGTAAAAGCTGGTGACGCGGCCAACATCAAAGGCGACGCGGGCCTGATAAGGCGTCCAGAAATTCATAAAAATATTGGCGCGGCGGTCCGGCGTCTCGATGCGGGTCATGTCAAAATATGCGGCCCATTTTTGTTGCACCTTCCTGAGCGCCTCGGTGCGCACAGCGGCGTCGTGATAGCGCAGCGGCAGGCGTGAACGCAGTTGTGAAAAACTTTCCTTGCTGAGAACGCCGAGGTTGAAAACCACCTCTTTGGACCCCCCTGGCGCCAAATCAAGATGAATTT
>CAUJEL010000088.1 GCA_963169875.1 Candidatus Zhuqueibacterota bacterium | reverse complement strand
ATCCCTGCGCTTTGGGATTGAAATCCCGCACCATGGCTATGGGGCCGGTGCGGGCGATTTCCTTGACGCCAAAAGGATAGATCGTTTGCAAAAATGCAGTCACTTTGGATTCGCTGCCGGTCAATTCAAAGGTCATGGACTTGCCGGAGATGTCCACCACTTTGGCGCCAAAGATATTGCCGACCAGGGAGGCTTCGGTGCGTCGCGGCGGCGTGCAGTGAATTTTCACCAGCACCAGTTCGCGATTGATGAAATCGTTTTTGGTGACATCCGTGACGCGGATGACATCGATGAGTTTATTCAACTGCTTGTTCACCTGCTCAATGACCCAGGCATCGCCGTGCACCACCAGGGTGATGCGCGCAGTGCCGTCTTCCAGCGCCTTGCCGGCCACAATGCTTTCGATGTTGAACCCGCGCGCACTGAACAATCCGACGATGCGGGCCATCACGCCCGACTGGTTCTCGACTTCAAGATTTATGATGTGTCTCATGCCATACCTCGCATCATCTCGTTCAACCCCGCGCCCGCCGGCACCATGGGGAAAACATTTTCTTCAGAGTCGATTTCGAAATCAACAATGACGGGGCCCTTGTGGGCAAATGCTTTTTCGAGAATCGGTTTGACCTCTTCGGGCTTGTCAGCGTGATAGCCGGGAATATTATAAGCGGCGGCCAGCTTGACGAAATCGGGCACATAGACCGGACAAGTTTCTTTACTACCATCACACTCGACGGGACAGGTGACGTCCCGGTTGAGGCAGACCCCGGAGAAACGGCGTTTGTAAAAGATCGATTGCCACTGGCGCACCATCCCCAGAGAGCGATTGTTGAGGATGACGATCTTGACCGGCAGCTGGTACTGCACCGCAGTGGCCAGTTCCTGGATATTCATCTGGATGCTGCCGTCGCCGGCGATGTCGATCACCAGGCGGTCGGGGTGCGCCACCTGGGCGCCAAGGGCGGCCGGAAAGCCGAATCCCATGGTGCCGAGTCCTCCGGAACTGATCCAGGTGCGCGGTTCGATGAAATCATAAAACTGCGCCGTCCACATTTGATTCTGTCCCACCTCGGTGGTGATGATGGCCTGGTGTTTGGTCAGCTCGGCGATCTGCCGGATCACAGTCTGCGGGCTGATGCCGCCGTTGGGGGAGAATTCGAGCGGGTGCTCTTTCTTCCAGTCATTGATTTGCTGCAGCCACGGCGCATGTTTTTTGGATGCCACCAGTTGATTCAATCCGGTCAGAACGCTCTTGACATCGCCCACCAGGGGAATGCTCACCTTGACATTTTTGCGAATGGTGGTCGGATCGATATCGATATGGATGATGTCCGCTTTGGGCGCAAATTTGCTCACTTTGCCGGTGACCCGGTCATCGAAGCGTACGCCGACGGCGATGAGCAGATCCGATTCCTGAATGGCATAATTGGCAAAGGCAGTGCCATGCATGCCGACCATTTTCAAGGCCAGCGGATCGGTTTCCGGGAAGGCGCCCAGTCCCATCAAACTGGTGGTCACCGGCGCATCGATGTTGCGCGCCAGCACAGCCAGTTCCAGAGCCGCGCCGCTGGAGATGACGCCGCCGCCCGCAAAGATGACCGGCCGTTCCGCCCGGTTGATGCGTTCCGCGGCTTTTTGAATCTGCGGCATATGGCCATTGATGGTTGGTTTGTAACTGCGGATGCTGACCTGATCCGGATAGGGCTCACTGGTGCTGGCCTGCTGAATGTCTTTGGGGACATCGATCAAAACCGGTCCCGGACGGCCGCTGCGCGCGATATAAAACGCCTGTTTGAGCAGCTTGGGCAGTTCATCAACGGTTTTGACGAGAAAATTATGTTTGGTGATGGAACGCGTGATGCCCAGCATATCCGCTTCCTGAAAGGCATCGTTGCCGATCAAGTGGGTGGGCACCTGACCGGTGATCGCCACCACGGGGATGGAATCCATGTAGGCCGTGGCAAGGCCGGTGACGAGATTGGTGGCGCCTGGTCCGGAAGTCGCCATACAAACACCCACTTCGCCGGAAGCGCGTGCAAAACCATCGGCAGCATGTACCGCACCCTGCTCGTGGCGGGTGAGATAAAACGGGATTTTTGAACCGTAGAGCTTGTCAAAAATATCGATCACCATGCCACCCGGAAAACCAAACAGAGCCCGAACACCTTCCTGGTGCAGGGCGTGGATGATCATTTCAGCGCCAGTCATGTTTTTCATCCTTTATGTTATGAAACAGACCCAAAAAGCAAAAATATGCCTGTGAACCGCTGGCTGCTGAGGGTGTACCCGGGTGGTTGGGAATTTTTTTCTGGAGTTGTTAGATGTCTGGGATTTCCTCTTGCAGCCTGTTTTTAGTAAATAATCAAGGGCAAGAGGCTAATCAATGACAGGACTAGGCGAATAATAATGGGAAGAGGGAGAATGCGTATGGTACGAACAGGACGCAGCACGTCATGGCCATCCTCAGTATGGTCATGCAAAGGGGAGAAACCATGTGCGTGTGCGCGTTTCATTTGTTTCCTGGTTTTAAAAAGTATATTTCATCGAATATAGTTATAATTTCCAAAATGTCAAACAATTTCTTTAAAAAATTGAAATATTGCTTGCGCCACAGTAAATTTTTTACGATATTCCACCAGGTTTGTTCATTTCATTAACCGGCAAGTGCGCAAAGCCCTTCGATTTGTTTTTATTGGGATTATAGAACAAGTTTTCATCTGGATGGCATCTCATTTGCATAAATTTCGACGGATGCTTTGTGATGCTTTTCTTTACTTGTCTCCGCGTTATTGCCGTGAATAATTCACACAAGATGGTTTAAACGGTTATTCTTAAAAAATCCATGCGACCACAAAAAACTAAATATTGCAGCAATCCACTCCTCCTGCCCATCCGGCGGCTGCGATCGCTCACCAGGATTTGTCTCCTGCACTTGCTATCGATCCCTATTATCTGATATCACTCTCACTCTTTTAGCCATCTAATTCTTGGTACGTCACACAGCAGTTAATGTTTCCTTATTTTTCGAGTCCGTTATGAGATCAGACAACATCAAAAAAGGCCCAGACCGCGCACCGCACCGCGCGCTGTTAAAAGCGACCGGCATCACCGACACAGACATGAGCAAGCCCTTCATCGGCATCTGCAACTCGTACACCGACCTCATCCCGGGTCATGTGCATTTACAGGCGTTTGGCCGCAAGGTGAAGACTTCGGTTCGCGAAGCGGGCGGCGTGCCGTTCGAGTTCAACACCATAGGGGTGGATGACGGCATCGCCATGGGACATGCCGGGATGAATTTCAGTCTGCCTTCCCGCGAACTGATCGCTGACTGCGTCGAGACCGTAGTCAGCGCGCATCAGCTGGACGCCCTGATCTGTATTCCCAACTGTGACAAGATAGTTCCCGGCATGCTCATGGCCGCGGCGCGTCTCAATATTCCCACGCTTTTCATCACTGGTGGGCCCATGGCCAAAGGCCGTACCCTCCAGGGCGAAAGCATCGATCTGATCTCGGTTTTTGAAGGCGTCGGCCAGCTGCACGCAGGAAAAATCAGCCTGGAGGCCTTGAAAGAGCTGGAAGATCGCGCCTGCCCGGGCTGCGGCAGCTGTTCGGGTATGTTCACCGCCAACAGCATGAACTGCCTGTTGGAAGCCTTGGGCATGGCTTTGCCCGGCAACGGCACCATCCTCGCCATCGATCCGCGCCGGGACGAATTGATCCGTCAGACCGGTCCGGTAATTATGAATCTCCTCGAAAAGGATATCAAACCCCTGGATATTCTAACGCCCCAAGCCTTCAACAATGCCCTGGCGGTGGATTTGGCCATGGGCGGCTCGACTAACACGATTTTGCACACCCTGGCCATCGCGCACGAAGCGGGTGTGTCGATCGATTTGGCGGAATTGAATCAATTGGCGGATCGCGTGCCCTATTTATGCAAGGTCTCCCCGGCCAGCAAAACCGTGCACCTCGAAGATGTGGACCGCGCCGGCGGCATTTCAGCGATCCTCAAAGCGTTGAGCGCCATCGACGGCCTGCTGGATCTGCAGGCGATAACGGTTACCGGACAGACCCTGGGCGCCAATATCTCGGGCAGCGCCAGCAAAGATCCGGATGTGATCCGGCCGCTCGACAACCCCTATGCGGCGCGCGGCGGACTGGCCATTCTCTTCGGCAATCTGGCACCGCAGGGCGCAGTCATTAAAACCGGCGCGGTCGCGGAAGCGATGTGGCATCATCGCGGTCCTGCCCGGGTGTTCGACAGCGAAGAAAGAGCCATCGCGGCGATCCTCAGCGGGGGCATTAAATCCGGCGACGTGGTCGTCATACGCTATGAAGGTCCCAAAGGCGGTCCGGGCATGCGCGAGATGCTCTCCCCCACCTCGGCCATCATGGGCATGGGCCTGGGCGATTCCGTGGCGCTGATCACCGACGGCCGTTTTTCCGGCGGCACCCGCGGCGCCTGCATCGGGCATGTCAGTCCGGAAGCGGCGGCGCGCGGTCCCATCGCCGCCCTGCAGGATGGCGATGTCATTGAAATCGATTTGCACCAGCGCACCCTGCAGGTGCTTCTCAGCGAAACGGAATTGGCACAGCGGCTGCAAAAAATTCCCGAATTTCAGCCGAGATTCAAGCGCGGCTGGCTGGCGCGGTATACGCAGTTTGTCACGTCTGCCAATACCGGCGCCGTGCTGGAGATGAATCGTCCGCTGTGACCGTCGCATCCATCAAGGCAGAGGGAGAGCAGTTGGTGCAGGGCAGGCAAATCAAATGGCATCTGGCAAGCCAGTTACTCTCCCCTTGTGGAAGGAGCATGGTAAAAGTTATTAAAATATGGCAGCTGGCCTTTGGGTATTTTCGGTACAAACGACAGGAATAACCATGAATCCAAAAACCCTATTCGAAAAAATCTGGAAGCAGCACATCGTCACGCAGGAAGCGGATACGCCCGCCATCCTGTATATCGATCTGCACCTGGTGCACGAAGTGACTTCGCCACAGGCATTCCAGGGACTGCGCGAGCGCGGCCTGCGCGTGCGCCGGCCGCAGCAAACCATCGCCACGGTGGATCATTCCATTCCCACCACCGACCCATCCATTCCCATGACCGATGCCCTGGCCATCAAGCAGATCGCGCAACTGGAAGCCAACTGCCGCGAATTCGCTATCCCCTTTAACGGCATGCAGGGCAGCAAACGCGGCATCGTCCATGTCATTGGACCGGAAATGGGTATGACGCAGCCAGGCATGACCATCGTCTGCGGCGACAGTCATACCGCCACACACGGCGCCTTTGGCGCCCTCGCCTTCGGCATCGGCACCAGCGAAGTCGAGCATGTGCTGGCCACGCAAACCCTGCTGCAAAACAAACCGCGCACCATGGAAGTGCGGATCGAGGGAAAACTTGGCCAGGGTGTGACCGCCAAGGATATCATCCTCGCCCTGATCGCCAGGATCGGCGTGGGCGGCGGCACCGGCTGCGTCATCGAATACACCGGCAGCGCCATCCGCAGCCTCGATATGGAAGGCCGTATGACGGTGTGCAATATGAGCATTGAAGCAGGCGCCCGCGCCGGCATGATCGCGCCTGACGAGGTGACCTTCAACTATCTGGCCGGCAAATCATTCGCCCCCAAAGAAAACGATTGGGAAAAACATATCACACGCTGGAAACAATTGCCTTCCGATCCCGGTGCAAAATATGATGTAGCGGTCGAACTGAATGCAGCCAACCTCAAGCCGATGATCACCTTCGGCACAACGCCCGCCATGGGCATCCCCATCGATGGCCGTATCCCCGCTGCGGACGCTAAAGATCAAGGCGCGCTGGAAAAAGCGCTGCACTACATGGGACTCACGCCAGGTCAAGCCATCCTGGGACAAAAAATCGATGTGGTTTTTATCGGCTCCTGCACCAACGGCCGCATCAGCGATCTGCGCGCAGCGGCAAGTATTTTTAAGGGACGCCGGGTAGCAGCGAGTGTACGCACGCTCGTTGTTCCGGGTTCGCAGGCGGTGAAACGCCAGGCCGAGGCGGAAGGACTCGATAAAATATTCAAAGAAGCGGGCGCGGAATGGCGCGAGTCGGGCTGCAGCATGTGCATCGCCATGAACGGGGATGAAATCGCAGCCGGCCAATATGCGGTCAGCACCAGCAACCGCAATTTCGAGGGACGTCAAGGCAAAGGCGGCCGCACATTTCTGGCCAGTCCGTTAACCGCCGCAGCCAGCGCCATTCGGGGTTGCGTCGCGGATGTGCGGGAATTTTTCTAGGGCTTCCCGAGCCCGACAGGTGGGCTCCACCTGTTTGTGGTGGGGTACACCTCGCAGATCGCCCTCGGGTGAGGGCTCCTGCAGGTTAATTCAAAATGGGGCCGTAGGAGGGCTTCCCGAGCCCGACCTGATTGAATATGAAGTTATGGAGTATTAAATGGAAAAATTCACCACCTTAGCCAGTCCCATCGTAGTATTGCCCATCGCCAATATCGACACGGACCAGATAATTCCGGCGCGGTTTCTTAAAGTGACCGATAAAAATGGACTTGCTGACAACCTGTTTTACGACTGGCGTTATGATAGCCAGGGACAAGCCATTGCAGCGTTCATTTTGAATCGCCCTGAAGGCAAACGCGCGCAAATTCTCGTGGCGGGCGATAATTTCGGCTGTGGTTCAAGCCGTGAACATGCACCCTGGGCCCTGCGGGGTTATGGCTTCCGCGCCGTCGTCAGCAGCAGCTTTGCCGACATTTTTCGCAACAATGCGCTCAAAAATGGCATCCTGCCGGTGATCATCCCCGCCGCCGATTTATCCCGTCTGCTCGAACGCTGGCAGACGGACCAGGATCTGGAGATGAACATTGATCTGGAAACGCAGCAGCTAACACTGCCGTGTGGCCGCAAGGTCGAATTCCCCATCGATGGCTTTAACAAAATCTGTCTGCTGCAAGGGATCGATACCCTGGGCTACCTGTTGCAGCGCAGTAATGCAATCGACGCTTATGAGTCCGCCCATCCGGCGCGGGTGCAAACAACGGTGACAGACTAGCGCTGGGGGCTTGCTCCGTGGACTTGCTCCGTGGACCTGCTCGGTGGGCTTGCTCGGTGGGCTTGCTCCGTGGATTTGATGGGTGGACTTGCTCGGTGTGCTTGCTCCGTGGACTTGATGGGTGGACTTGCTCGGTGTGCTTGCTCCATGGACTTTCTCGGTGGGCTGACGCACACCCGACGTATTGACCATTTGATACATAAGCACAAATGGACTGACACGGTGGACTGAATTGGTGGGCCGGCGCCCATCCTCGTTTCAGCGCACAAATCGGAGGGTATCGCTATGCGTTGCACAAGATGGTTGGCGATCTTAATAATGGCAGCAACACTCTCCTGTAATGGCGACAAGGATATCACCGGACCGCGGGGTCCTGTCATCTTTGAGATCTCACCCATAGAGTATGCCGCCATTTCACTGGCCACGCCCCTGGGCAACCTCAATCCGCCCGGACACACATTTCCGAGCAATCATATGGGCTTTTACCTCAAGGGCGACGCGCACCATCCAGTGAAAGCCCATGCCAGCGGGACGGTGAGCCAACTGCACTACAATGAAGGATTTGACGATTACGCCATCCAGTTCAAACACACCGCCACCTTTTACTCATACCTCGACCATGTGGAAAATCCACGGCCGTCCATCAAAGTGGGCGCCAGGGTACAGGCCGGCGATTCCGTCGGCATGGCAACCAGTTATCTCGACATCGGGGTGATCGATTATGACACCACGCGCCATTTCATCATCCCCGGCCGCTACCATGAAAATTCGCTCCACTGCGGCAACGTCTACCTCTATTTCGCCGCAGACGTCCGGGAACATCTTCTCGCCAAAAATACCCGTACTTCAGAACCGCGCGGTGGCAAGATCGATTTCGACATCGACGGCGCGTTATCCGGCAACTGGTTTCTCGAAGGCACACCCGTCACCTGGGAGGCTTCGAGCTGGTTGTACGGTGATGCGCAAATCGCCTTTGTCTATGACATGTGGGAGCCCGAAAAAATCCGCATCGTCTGTGGCGGCAGCTGGAACGGAGCGCCCTTTTGCGACCTGGTCAATGGCAATACGCCCGATCCCGCTGGAGTCACACAGGCCAGCGGCTTTGTCAAATATCAAAGCAGCCATGGCGGCAAGAGTTATGTGACCGCCGTGCAGCTGCTCGAAAAAAGAAAGATCAAAGTCGAAATATTTGAAAACAAGACGGCCGCTGCGGTGAGTAATTTCACCGCCAACGCAAAAATTTATGTCCGCTGAGCGGCGTCCATTCCATCATGGTTCTGTAAATGACGGTTCCACCGGCTCTGTAACTGCATAATCGCGCTCCCATCCCTCGTGCTGCAGCACCATTGATTCGATGGCAATCTCGGTGCTGTTGGCGTTGAATCCATCCAGGGGCGTGTACTTGGAAGGCCAGCAGCGATACACCTTCCAGGACATCACCAATTGTCCTGCTTCATTATAGAGTTCGATGATGATGTCCTTGCGAAAGTCCTGCAACGAACTTTCCGAGCCCATGCCCGCCCCATAATTATAGACTTTGTTGGCCCATTGTTCAAAGGCCGTATCATGGGTGCGGCCGCGTTGGAGCACCAGGGCCTGATATGTCGTCTGACCCGGCGAACGGCGCACGATGTTGGGCGCGGTGCCATCACGGCTGGACAGGACTTCGGTTTCGCGGTGCAGGCCGCTCACTTTGCAGATGCCGGAGACATAACGGCCATCCCATTTAACGCGAAACTTGAACTGCTTGTAGGGATCGAAGCGGCTGGGATTGACCGTGAAATCGGCCGTCAGAGCCGCTGTCACGGCGAGAAGAACAAGTGCTGCAACTATGCTGTATTTAATCCGGAACATAATAACCTCCTTTTCACCTGAATTATTATCCGCCGGGAACGCGGAGATGGGTAAAAAATAAAAATGCATGGAAAAAGCACCGATAGCCGCTATTAGAGTAGCGATGAAACGAAAATTTAAAATTGTTTTATTATCCAACAAAAACAACGCTGTGATCTCTGCGCGCCTGGCGGTTTATTCTATGACCCCGGAATTTTTTTTAAATTTGCACGCAATGGTTTAGATCATTGAAGAAAATAACTTAATGTTTGCAGCCACGATGCTGCGCCATGAATGGAAAAGTTTGGTTTTTCATCGAATCGTATAATCCCGCTCCCATCCCTCGTGTTCGAGCACAAGGACTTCCATGGCCAGAGCGTCCTCCTCCGCATCAAGATCGCTCAGGGCGATGTACTCGGACGGCCAGCAGCGATAGACCTTGAACGCCAGTAACACCTTGCCGTTCTCGTTGCATACTTCTATCAACACATCCTTGCGAAAATCCCGTAATGAAACTTCACTGCCCAATCCGGAACCGTAATTCCACACTTTATTGGCCCACTGTTCGAATTCCGTGCCCAGGCCGCGCGGACGTTTGATGATGATGGGTTCATACTTGTTGACGCCCGGCGAGCGGCGCAGCAGACTCGGGTCCCCGCCGCCGCGATGTTCCAACACCTCGGTCTTGCGCTTCAATCCGCTCACATGGGTGACGTCCGGGATGACTTTCGCATCCCATTTGACGCGAAAGGTGATCTTGACATCCTTCTTCAATCCGGGTGAGGGTTTGATATAGAAATCCTGGGTTTGCGCTCCTGCTGTGACAAAGCCAATGAGAAGCAGAATGCTGAGATAGACTCGCGTTTCCACATATCCTCCTGTCGTTTATGTTCGGAACAAGGGATCAATGGCTGATTGAAAGGGATGCTCAATAGAGCTGGATGAGGATGAAAAAAAGTCCGGGGAAGTGGAGTATGAGCAATCTCAGCCCATTCCGGTAATGCCTGAAGCGTTTTTTGAGTAATTTTTTAAGGCTGTCTCTTCAGAAAGATAGGGAAACAGGAGAGGAAAATCAAGGGGAATCGCGATCGTTCATTGGTGGGGACAGCGGATATGAAAAAGGAGCAAGTCCCACACCAACGCCACAAAGGCATGGGAGCGGCAAAGGGTCACGCCCATGCATGGTGTGGCTGTCAGCAAGTGAACTTGCAGCGGAGATCCCTCGTCATTGCGCGCCTCGGGATGACGTCTCTGCGTCGGTTTTGTAGATGGCGCGCCATGGTTCCACTTCTATTCTGTCATCCTGCAAGGATCTTGTAGCGACTTTGCTGAAATCTGCCGCAGATGCTAAAAGATGGTTACACCATGACAAAAGGGGGGGACGAGCGGGAACATGACTATCCTTGCGATCGCCTTGGGCTCCACCCGAGAGATGGAGCCCAAAGTAAAGGGGACTCGAGCCTGCCCTTGCAAAACAGAAAAACAGACCGGGTTGCATATGATTGGCAAAGGCCCAAAAAGAAGGAAAATCGAGCCAACCCGTGCAAAGAGTTATAGCATGGCCATCACGCCGCGGATATATCCGATGGATTCGGCGCATCCTGGCATTGGATCCGCCTCGTCCTTCTCAAATTCGAGCGCCAGCACACCCTGGTAATCGAGTTTGTCCAGTGTTTTCAGGAAGCGGACGATATCGATCACGCCACGGCCGATCTCCACCGTTGTGCCCTCCGGCGACGCGGCCGAAACATCCTTGATATGCACGTCCAGGATACGGTCAAAATATTTTTTCGCGGCCTCTGTTGGATCCTCATTGATGCGCATGGCATGGCCGATATCCAGGCAGAGTCCAATGCGCTTGTCGAGTTTGCCGATGCGGCTGTAAACATCGCCGGGACTGGCATAGCGTTGATCGCCGGGACCATGGTTATGAATCGCCAGCATGATGCCGGTTTCGCGGACCTTTTTGTCGCATAACGCCAGCAGATGGTGTTCCGGAACACCGACGATCATCCGCAGTCCGGCTGTTTGGGCATAGACAAAGGCCCGCTCCACCTCCTGCTCATTGGTCATGTAAATGACACCCGCACCATACAGCTGCAAATCTGCCGCGCGCACCTGCGCGACGATCTCCTGGATCTCCGCTGCCGATGCAGTCAGCGGCATGTGCATGTCCTTGAAGCAGATCTTTTCCACCCCCAGCCTCTTCGCCATGGCGATGGCTTCAGGGGTTTTGAACTTTCTCAGTGTATAGGAAGCGAGGCCAAGAGGCATTGCCCTTTTTCCAGAATGCTCCTGTGCAAAGGAGCGGCCAGGCATCGACAGGGTCAGCGCTGCGGTACCTGCAGCTTTAATAAATGTGCGACGGTCAGGGGCATGCATCATAACCAGTCTCCTTGATTTACATTGGATGGATTACTCATCTTCCCGGGGCAGGGGGAAAAACATATTCTCCGCAAACAAATCCTGAAACGAACTCTGCGCCGCCACTTCGACGTATTCGACTTGCTGCGACAATCTTTCGATCTGCTTCCACTCTGCCCTGTTCATCAACGCCAATTCTGCGCCGGCGCAGGCGGCATTGCCGATGAAATGGATTTTCTCCGGTGCCACCATGGGCAGCAAACCAATGCGCAAGGCCATCTCCCTGCGAATGTACTGTCCGAAAGCCCCAGCCAGGTAAAGGCTCTCCAGATCGTCCGGGCGCAAGTCCGCCTCGCGCAGCAGCAGGGCGATGGCCGTGGCGATGGCGCCCTTGGCCAGTTGCACTTCACGGATATCTCCCTGCGTCAGGGCAACTTCATCGCGCAGTACCACCCGGCCCCCGGGTGCGTGCATGCGGCCGGAATAATCCACCAGTCCGGCCTGCAGCAGCGCCGCCACCGCATCGATGAGTCCCGAGCCGCAGATACCTTGGGCTGCCCCCTCACCAATGACGTGCGAAGACAGGACCCCGTTGTCATAGTAGACGCGATCGATGGCGCCGGCCACAGCGCGCATGCCGCTGGTGATATGGGCGCCCTCAAAAGCGGGACCCGCTGCAGCTGATGTAGTCCAGAGGCGGCCGCGATGGCACAGCACGATTTCTCCATTGGTGCCGATATCCACTGCCAGCCAGGTTTCCGAAAGCCGCGGCGCCAGGGTCAATAAAACCGCCGCTGTGTCCCCGCCGACGAAACGGCCCAATCCGGGCATGAGCAGAACCGGCGCGGCAGGATGCGCCTGCAGTCCCAGTTCAGAAGCGGTCAGCTGCGGATAGCGGCGTACGACCGGAACATAAGGCATTTGCGCCAGATGACGCGGCGGCAATCCGCAGAAAAAGTGCTGCATGGCGGTGTTGCCCGCAATAACCAGCTGAAAGAGGCGCTCCGCCGGCAGGTGCGCCTGCAACAGCACCTCTCCGATCATGTCGTTGAGTTGCGCGATGAGCGTTTGCTGCAACGCCGCGGTCCCCTGATCATTGGCAGAATCGATACGTGCGATGACATCGTCGCCGTATTGCCGCTGCGCATTGAATTGGGCCGACGTGGCGAGTATTTCGCCACTTTCCAGATCGATCAACCTGGCCACAATGGTGGTGGTGCCGATATCGAAGGCCAAACCGCAAAGTTTGGCGTCTGACGAGCCGGGCAGAATATCCAAAAGGTGGTTTTCGAACAGGACAGCCTGGCAGTCCCAGCGGCTTTCCCGCAGCTTGTCGGGGAGCTGCTGCAGCAAGTGCAAAGAGAGCGGCTCCAGATCCGCCGGCAAAACAGACCGCAGTAAATCTGCGTCGCTATCCGCTTGCGCCAATGCCGGCTGCGGCACGATCACGCCAAACCGCCTCACAGCCGGATCGATCGCCACGTGCCGGTGTAAACCCTTGATGAGGATTTCACCACCTCGCTCGGCGGCATTTTCCACTATTTCAACCGTGCAATCCTGATCGGGCACAGCCATGCAGGCGAGTCGAATGCCTTGCGTGCGATCCTCCTCGCTCAGCAGTTCCCGATCGGCCGCGGTGATGGGCAAATCCCCTTGCCGCAGTACGATTTTGCATTTGCCGCAGGTTCCGGTGCCGCTGCAATTGGCATGGATCGGCAAGCCGAGGTGCTTTGCGGCGTCGAGAACGCTTTTTCCGGGTTGGAGAGACACTTTTTTATGGCTGGGGAGAAAATCAATGAGAAGGGATTTTTCAGGCGTGGTTGACATAGGCTAAAGATAGAAATTACCCAACAGGGTGAAAAATTAACTTCGACTGCGGTACTGGCCTGCACCCGGCTGCAAACCGCCAGGGCGGCCCGGGTATAGTATTTAACGCCGACTGCGGTACTGGCCTGCACCCGGCAGCAAACCGCGGTGTTTGCCTGCACCCGGGCTCGAACCGCCAGGGCGGCCTGGGTATAGTATTTAACGCCGACTGCGGTACTGGCCTGCACCCGGCCTTGAGCCGTCAGGTTGATCTGGTTTAAAAATTAACACCGGCTGTGGCGTTTCAGCACTTATTTCGCAGCCAGGGCGCTCACCGATTGCCGCGCTTTCATCTCCTCGATAAAGCGGTATGGCACCGGCAGAGTGCCCAGCATCATCTCACCGCGGCGGGCGCCATGACAATCGGAGCCGCCCGACTCGAGAAGATTGTGCTTGCGAGCCAGTTCCTGAAAACCCTCGGTCATATAGGGAAAGTGCTTGGGATGCAGGGTTTCAATCCCATCCAATCCCATTTCAATCAATGAATAGATGACATTCGTATCGGTGTTGATCCCAGGATGCGCCAGGAAGGCCAATCCGCCCGCGGAATGGATGAGGGTAATGGCCTCCTGCGCCGACAGCTTCATTTTCGGCACATAGCCGGGCTTGTGTTCGCCCAGGTATTTGTGAAAAGCTTCCTGGAACGAAAATACGTACCCCTCTTCCACCAGAATATCGGCAATGTGCGGCCTTCCCAAGGCCCCATGCCCGGCGCGCATGCGCACCACATCGAAGGAAATGGGCATGCCCATATGCCGTAACCGCTGGACGATCTCCCGGGCGCGTTCAACGCGATGTTCGCGGAATCGTTCAGTCACAAAGAGCAGGTTTTCGTTGGCTGGATCAAAAAAATAGCCAAGAATATGGGTTTCGTTGCCGCCGAACATCGAACTGATCTCGATCCCGGGAATTATTTCCATGCCATAGGCTTGCGCGGCTGCGCATGCTTCATGGTATCCTGACACTTCATCGTGATCGGTGATGGCGATGGCGTACAAACCGCAACTGTGGGCATAGTCGACGATGGCCTGAGGAGACAAGAGTCCATCAGAATAGGTCGAATGAATGTGCAGATCTATTTCAGCTTTGCCGGCCAAATAACAACTCCGGAAATGATGATGAGTATCAATCTATCCTGCCCACTGGCGATCGCGTTCAATTTCTTCCCGTTTGCGGCGTTTCTGCACGGCGGCTGAAACAAAAATACTGATCTCGTAAAGCACCATCAGAGGAATGGCCATCATGGTCTGTGTGAACGCGTCAGGGGGTGTGAGAATGGCCGCCACAATAAAAATGATGAGAATGCCATAGCGCCGCTTGCTGCGCAAAAACTGCGGTGTCAACAGTCCGATGAGGGAGAGAAAATAGGCCAACACCGGCAGCTCGAAAACCAGCCCGAATACCAGCAGCAGGGAGACGATAAAAGTCAGATATTTGCCGATGGTGATGTTGGCGACGAGAAAATCGGACTGAAAGCTGAGAAGAAAATCCAGGCCAAAAGGAATGATGACAAAATAGGCGAACGCAGCACCGGTGATGAAGCAGACTACGGTGAAAAAGACGATGGGAAGGACAATTTTGCGCTCCTTGGCCAGTAATCCGGGCACAACGAAGCGCCAGAATTCCCAGGAGACATAGGGAAAAGCCACCACCAGACCGGCATAACCCGCCACCTTGAGATAGGTCATGAAGGCCTCTGTCGGTGAGAGGAACACCAGTTTCATCGTGTCCGGTGCGGGATAAACCAAAAAACTGACAATATGGGATACAAAAAAGTAGCACGCCACAGCACAGACCACTATGGCGAGGATGCAGCGCACCAGGGTCCAGCGCAGTTCTTCGAGATGTTCGAGAAAAGGCATGCGTTTGCCGCCAGCCGCAGAATCAACCTCCCCCGGTTCGGGTGATGGATTTGCGTTCGCTGCATCCGGTTGAACGGGTGCATTGGGTTCAGCGGCGTCTGTTCGTTCTTGTGTTTCGGTCATAGAAATCCAGGCAATCCGGCTGATTCATGATTCGATGAGACGCGTGTCAGCCCGGCGCAGGTTTGAGATTTGCGCCAGGTTAAAGCACTTGTTCGCTACGGGTTTAGACAGGTAAGGTATCAAAAAAACGGCTTAAATGCAAGCCGATTCTCACGATTGTTTCAGGTTACTGCACATAAAAAAGCCTGGCCCCTGTTTGCAGCCAGGCATTGTATCATGCTCATGGCACTTTTTACATCAACTTCAATCCGGAAAAACCCAGAAAAGCCAGCGCGATCAAACCGGCGAGCACAAATGTGATGGGCAAACCCTTCATCGCCTGCGGCACATCAGCCAGTTCGAGTTTTTCGCGAATGCCAGCCATCAACACCAATGCGATGGTAAAACCAACCCCCGCGGCAAAGCCGTGCACCAGACTTTCGATAAAGTCGTATTGCGCATTGACGTTCAACAGGGCGACGCCAAGCACCGCGCAATTGGTGGTGATCAAGGGCAGATAGATGCCCAGCGATTTGTACAAAGCCGGACTGGTTTTTTGAATCACCATTTCCACAAACTGCACCAAAGCGGCAATGACCAGGATGAAGACGATGGTGTTGAGAAAAGTAAGATCCGGCGGCGCTTGCAGCGCAAAAATATGGTAAAACAGATTGACCGTTGTGGGCGCCAATACATAGGTATAGATCACCCAGGCCACCATCGACGCCATGGAGAGCACAAACGTGACCGCCACCCCCATGCCGATGGCGGAATCGAGCTGCGCCGACACCCCCACATAGGGACAAATACCGAGAATGCGGGAAAAGACAAAATTATTGAGAAATATGGCGCCGACTGCTATGATGAGCAATGCTTGAAAATCCATGACAACCTCGTTTATTTACCAGCCGTTTTTTGCGAACGCTTTTTTTCCAGCCATGCGATGAAGCCAAGAATAAAACCAATGATGATAAAAGCGCCTGGCGGCAGAGCAAAAACCATCACCGGTTCGAAATCAACGCCGAACACGGGAATGCCCAGAAAGGTGCCGTTGCCGATCACCTCGCGAATCGCTCCGAGCACCAGCAGTGCAAGGGTAAAACCGATGCCCATACCCAGTCCATCAATCATGGAAGGCAGAACCTTGTTTTTTCCGGCATACGCTTCAGCGCGGCCGAGAATAATACAGTTAACCACGATCAAAGGCACAAAGATGCCCAGTCGCGCGTACAGATCCGGCGTGAATCCCGCCATTGCGAGGTCGATGATCGTAACAAAAGTCGCGATCACGACGATATAGATGGGGATGCGTATTTTCGCCGGTACGCCCTTTCGCAGCATGGATATGAGCAGATTGGAGCAGACCAGAACAAAAGTTGCCGCCAATCCCATGCCGATGCCATTCGAAACCGTGCTCGAAACAGCCAGAGTTGGACAGCACCCCAAGGCCTGCTTGAAAACCGGATTCTGTTCGTACAATCCCTTGCTGAATTCTTTCCACAACGACATATTCGCCTCTTGATAACCTGGATGGGTTTATTGTTCTTGTGTGGTTTGCTGGCCGATCCGTTTTGTCAGCTCGCCATAGGCGGCATTGATCGACCGGGCGACAGCACGTGAAGAGATGGTGGCGCCGGTGATGGCCTTGATCTCGCCGCCATCCTTGTCAACGGCTACCTGGCTCGCTGGTCTGCCGATAAACTGCCGCGAAAACCACGGATCCTTCTCACCGTATTTGATCTCCTGCACCTTGGTGCCCAGTCCAGGCGTTTCCGCCTGGGACAGGACCTTCATGCCGATGATCTTGCCACTGCTGTCGACGCCGATGATGCTCTCGATGGTGCTCGAATAACCAACGCCTCTGGCAATAACCGCATATCCCAACAGACGCGTGCTGTCCTGGCTGTCGCGCGCCTGGTAATAGAGCACCTCGCCACCTTCAGATACCGGCTGCATGCCCTCGGAAGTGCTGCCCGGCAAGGCAGCGGTGAGAGCGGCCTGCAGCTGGGCTTGTTTCTGCGCCTGAATTCTCGGATTGGTAACCGCATAGACCGCAGCCAGGGCACTGGCGGCAACAACGGAAACGATCATCAAAATGAGTCCGAATCGGATGATATCTTTCATGATTTCTTACCGCCTCCAAATACTTTAGGCCGGGTGGAACGATCAATCACCGGAACCAGCAAATTCATCAGCAGGATAGAATAGGAGACGCCTTCCGGATAACCGCCAATGAGGCGAATCAGGACGGTGATGAGACCGCAGCCGATGCCAAAAATCAGCCGTCCCTTGCGCGTCAGCGGTGACGTGACCATATCCGTGGCCATATAAAAGGCGCCGAGCATCAGGCCGCCGGCAAAGACATGAAACAAAATATTGCCGCTGAACAGGCCTTCGCTGCCGCCGAAAATCCAGCATAACAATGCTACCGTGCCAATATAACTGCCGGGGATTTCCCAGCCAATGTATCTCTTGTAAAGCAGATAAACCGCACCAATGAGCAGTAACAGGGCCGATGTCTCACCGATGCATCCGCCGATCTGCCCCATGAACAACTTGTCAACGCTGTCATAAAGCTGGCCGATGGCTTCGTGCGCCTGGTTGACCTTCTCGACCGGATAATTGGCCGCATTGGCCAGCACTTCCTTGGACTGTTTGAAGACATTGAGCGGCGTAGCGCTGCTGATGACGTCGATGCCCGAAACCGTGCCGCCGCGGGGCGGTGCATCGGAAAACACGGTCATGTGGGTTGGCCAGGAAGCGAGAAGAAACGCGCGCCCCAGCAAGGCCGGATTCATGGGGTTAAATCCCAATCCACCGAACACCTGCTTGCCAACGGCAATGGCGAAGATACCGCCGACCACTGGCAGATACAAAGGCACCTGGGCGGAGACATTAAAAGCCAACAACAGACCTGTGAGGATGGCGCTGCCATCGCTGACGGTGACGGGCTTTTTCATCATTTTTTGCGCCACCGCTTCGGTGATCACACAGGCCGCAATGCTGAGCAACATAATCCACAGAGCGCGCCAGCCGAAGAGATAAACAGCGTACCCGGCTGCTGGCAGCAGGGAAGCCGTCACCGAGAACATGATCCTGGAAATCGATTCGCGGTCCTGAATGTGCGGCGAACTGCTGACGTAGAACGTGTGTTCCATAAAGGGATGATCCATCATTAGTGAAAAAATTTACAGCATGCGGGCCAGAGGCGACTGCGTCGTCCAATGTCCGTGGTCTGATTTAGCTGGCCTTCTTCCTGGCGCGGATGAGTTCGCTCTTGCCATAGCGTATCCAGTGCACCAGATTGATATGCGCCGGGCACACGTAGGCGCACGATCCGCATTCAATGCAGTCCAATGCGTGGTACGCTTGTGCATCCGCCATGCGACCCTTTTTGATAAAAGCCGCGATCATTTTCGGCATCAGCCCCATGGGACAGGCATCCACACAATGTGCGCAGGAGA
This sequence comes from Candidatus Zhuqueibacterota bacterium, assembly GCA_963169875.1. Classification (GTDB taxonomy): domain Bacteria; phylum Zhuqueibacterota; class Zhuqueibacteria; order Residuimicrobiales; family Residuimicrobiaceae; genus UBA2214. The sequence goes on along the minus strand of CAUJEL010000088.1, from coordinate 10,166 downwards.
TGCAGACCTGTTCTTCGTGTTTGCGGCTCTCCCGGGCATCGAGCACCAGAATCCCGGAGGTTCCCTTGATTACAGGTATATCCAGCGAACTCTGCGCCAATCCCATCATCGGGCCGCCCATGATGAGCTTGCCCGCGGCTTCTGCTAGTCCGCCGCACTGTTCGATGACGAAAGCGTAGGGCGTTCCAATTCTTGCCAGCACATTTTTCGGTTCTTTGATGCCTTTGCCCGTGACCGTGACCACCCGGTCGATGACCGGCCGGCGGAATGCCACGGCGTCATATACCGCCGCGGCGGTGCCGACATTTTGCACGACGCAGCCGACGTCCATGGGCAGCCCGCCCGTGGGCACCGCACGTCCGGTCATGGCGCGAATGAGCTGCTTTTCCGCACCCTGGGGATACTTGACATGGAGGGCAATGACCTGGAAGGGCAGATTCATTTCAGCCACAACTTTTTTCAAGCGTTTGATGGCATCGGGCTTGTTTCTTTCGATGCCGATGGCCGCGCGCTCGGCGCCGAGGATTTTAACCATCACCTGCAGGCCCAGAAGAATCTCTTCAGGCTTTTCCAGCATGAGACGATGATCCGCGGTCAGATACGGTTCGCACTCTGCGCCATTGAGAATCACCGCATCGATTTTTTTGCCGGCCGGCGGCGATAATTTCACATGCGTGGGAAAGGTGGCTCCTCCCATACCTGCCAATCCGGCGTCCTGAATGCGTTTCAGCATCTCTGCGCGATCCAGACTGAGATAATCCGCCTGAAACCCTATTTCCGGATTCCAGGTCTCCTGGCCATCGCCATCGATGACTACGGAAAGAATGGGCAGCCCGAGCGGATGCGGGCGTTCTTCGACTGCGCTCACGGTGCCGGAAATCGATGCATGGGCTGGCACGGAGACAAAACCACCGGCTTCGCTGATGGGATCTCCGATGCGAACGACAGCGCCTTTTTCCACCAGAGGTTTGGAGGGCGCGCCAATATGTTGTTGTACTGGAATTATCACCTGACTGGGAACAGGGAGCGTCTCCACCGGTTTCTGTTCAGTCCAGCGTTTGTTTCCAGCCGGATGGACACCGCCATGAAAAATGCCACTCTTGAACAAGTCCAAAATAAACTCCACGTTATTCTAGTTTATGAGCACGCAAATGAATGTACACGGACAGGCGGAGCACGACGCGGCTGCTGAAGCGAATGATAAACATGGCCTCAGCCGGCTGAGCCGAGCGAAAAAAAGGATCATTTTAGAGAAAAAAATCGGGAAAGAGAGGCATAATGCTTACAGCACTCGCAAAGCCGCAGGCATGAAGCTGACGGCTACTTTAGCTGATCCAGTTGTTTAATGAATTCTTCCTTGACCTGAAAATTCCGGTAAACCGAGGCAAAGCGCACGTAGGCGATCTCATCGAGTTCCTTGAGCGCGGTCATGACGCCTTCGCCGATGTCGGTGGATTCGACTTCTTCGACGCCGCGATCGCGTAAATCATATTCTATTTTGGAAGCGATTTGTTCAATGGTGGCCATGGAGATGGGGCGCTTGATGCAAGCCACCTGAATACTGCGGATGAGCTTGGTGCGGTCGAATTCTTCGCGACGATTATCCTGTTTGATCACCCATAATGGAATTTCATCCAGCTGCTCGCGTGTGGTGAAACGGCGCTGGCACTTCAAACACTCACGGCGGCGGCGGATGGTACGTCCGCCGTCGCGGGTGCGTGAATCTATCACTTTACTGTCATGATAATTGCAGAATGGACATCTCATAGGAATTTGAGTTGATTACACGGATTCATTCCAGTTTCGATTCAATATAACGAACTCCTGTCTGGAATTCAAGTATTTATTTTACGAACGCAAAGATGGATAGAGCGGAAATTGTGCGTTCAATTCCAGCACCTCTTTGCGCACCTGCTGGATGACCGTCTCGTCCTGGATATGACTCAAAACCCGGTCGATGAGTGCGGCAATGGTACGCATCTCGGCCTCTTTCATGCCGCGCGTGGTCAGCGCAGGGGTGCCGAGGCGGATGCCGCTGGTCTGGAACGGGCTCTGGGTATCGAAGGGCACCATGTTTTTATTCACCGTGATGAAGGCCTCATCGAGTTTCTTTTCGGACTCTTTACCGGTCAATGAGCGGTTGCTCAAGTCCACCAGCATCACATGGGTGTCTGTGCCGCCGGAGACAATCTGGTAGCCTTTTTCGCTCAATGCGGCGGCCAGGGCCCTGGCATTGCTCATCACCTGTTTCTGATAGTCGATGAACTCCGGACGCAGCGCCTCGGCAAAAGCGACGGCCTTGGCGGCAATGACATGCATGAGGGGTCCGCCCTGGAATCCCGGGAATACATTGCTGTCCACCAGCTCGGACCATTTTTTTAACTGCCCCTTGGGCGTTGTAATGCCCATATCATTCTCGCCATCGACGCCGACCAGAATCAAACCGCCGCGCGGTCCGCGCAACGTCTTGTGGGTAGTGGTGGTGATGACGTGGCAGTGCGGAATCGGGCTGGGGATGAGGCCTGCGGCGATCAATCCCGCCGGATGGGCCATATCCGCCACCAGTTTGGCGCCCACGCGGTCCGCGATACGGCGAAATGCGGCATAATCGATGGCGCGTGAATAGGCGCTGGCGCCGGTGATGATCATGGCGGGCTTTTCTTTCACCGCTACGGATTCGACCTGATTCATGTCAATGTAACCGTCGCGCCCGACGCCATAATGCACCATGCGGAAAAAACGGCCGGAAAAATTAACCGGACTGCCGTGGGTGAGATGACCGCCGTGAGCCAGATCCATGCCCATGACCGTGTCGCCGAATTTGATCAGACTGAAATAGGCGGCGATGTTGGCCTGGGATCCGGAATGGGGCTGCACATTCGCATGTGCCGCCTTGAACAGCTGACAAGCGCGTTCCCGCGCAAGATTTTCAACCTCATCGACATATTCACAGCCGCCATAGTAGCGTTTACCCGGATATCCTTCGGCGTATTTATTGTTCATGGGTTGCCCCATTGCCTCGAGTACAGCCAGGCTGACAAAATTTTCTGAAGCGATCATCTCCAGTTTGTCATTCTGACGATGGATTTCCTTCTGAATGGCTGCGTATACCGCGGGATCTTGATCTTTTACATAAGACATGGCACACCCTCTCGTTTACATTTCTGCTTAGCGTCCGGTAAGCCGGTGAATTTTGGCAACCCGCCCATGATGGCGGTCCCCTGCAAATGGTGTATTGAGAAAAATCTCCAACATCTCGATGGCCTGTTCATACGACGTCGTGCGCGCGCCCAGCGCGAGTATATTGGCATCATTATGCTTGCGCGCCATCTCCGCCATAAAGGGCGTGCAACACAATGCCGCGCGAATCCCGGGCACCTTGTTGGCGGTAATGGAAACACCAATGCCCGTGCCGCAGATCAGCAAACCATACCTGGTGAGACGGCTGCTCACGGAAACAGCGGCGCGATGTGCAAAATCCGGGTAATCCACCGAATTTTCAGAAAAACAACCATAGTCGATGTAACGGATGCCCTGTTGATCCATATAATCACGCATGCGCCGTTTGAGCGGGAAACCGGCGTGATCCGAGCCCAGGGCGATGACCATCTCTTCACTCATCGTGGTTATCCTTAATAGCGGCGCTGGAACCAGCGTTCACTGCCAACGATACTGCCGGTTAAGCGAAATATGGTGTCTTCGTACATGAATTTGGACACATCGCCGCGCTTGCCGACTTCAATGGCCACATCGACCTGGCCGACGGTGACCGAAAAGGGAAGTCCGATGCCCAGGGAGACAAAAGCCTCATGAACCGCCTCGCCCTGATCATTGGTGAAAGGCAGCCTGGCGTAATAGCCGCCCAAACGATAGGCGATGCGGCGCTGGTAGCGTTCCAGCGGACTGCGGCTCTCGAGAAATTCGATGCCGGCGCTGAAGCGCTCAAATTTATCGAAATTCGCCGGCCGCACGCCACCCAGCTCATACTGTTTCCAGGATTGTCTGTAATAATCCATCGCAAAGAGCCATTTTTTCACGTTGAAAGCGGCGCCCAGGCCAAAGGCAGCAGGATAGTTGACATCAACTTTATTGCTATCCGCGGCTATCTTGAAGCTGTTGCCGAGCGTGGCGCTGGTTTCCAGATGCATGGTGCTGCCGCTGCGATAGGTCGCGCCCAGGGATAGAAAAGGCGTGACGCGATAGTAAAGGCCCAAGTCAAATCCGAGTCCCCAGATATAACTGTTGAACTGATCCGTGGCATTGCGAAATTCAGCCGCAGCGAAATCTGTTTTCCATTCCTCACTATAGGTGCCAAAATTGAAATCGATGACCGCCGCAGCGGCCCAATGATCGCCGCGCGCATATTGCAATCCAACGCCCGCCGCATTGATACCGCCATTGCCCTTGAGGGTCCGGGTGTAAGAATAATCTTCCGACTCTTCCGCAAACGAGAGCGTATAACGCGAACTGGTCAGCGGCCGCAGCATGGAAATGAGGGTCAGATGTTTTTGCACCGGCACAATAAATTGCATGGCGAGTGCCTGGCCGTTTCGCGTTTTAACGCCGCCGATTTGACTCTTGTTATCCACATACTCGTATTCGAGATTCACACCCAGTGTGGTCATACCCTGAATATTGATGGCGGCCGGGTTCATGGCGTTGAGGGACATGCGGTCCACGACGCCGATACCGGCGCCGCCCATGGCATGCGCTTTGGTGGAGACAAAATAGCGTGGCAATCCCAAACCAATCGATGAGTAATAAGAATCAGCCCTGGCAGGCATCGCAGCGATGCAAATCCATGCGAACAGGGCGATGGCTGTAAGGTATCTGATCTGTTTCATATTTGCACTCAAAGTTAAATTCATCCCGGTTCTCCTTGGTCAAAAGCGCGGCGATGCGGGAAGCGCATAGGTGATTTTCAAAGTGGGCTTCATGCCATTTGCATTTTGCTCAGTATAAAGCGTTGCGCTGCTCAGATCTTTGCCATATTGGGTGGATTGCACAACAAAACCATAATTGGGAACCGTGCCCAGAGTGATGCGCTGGATCAAGGCGGTCATATAGGTGACATGCGGCGTGGCGGATATGGTCATGGTTGCAACATCTGGATTGATGGTGCCGTTGGGATGTATGTAGACGGTATCCACCACCATTTCATCCAGGTTCTGCCACGCGGAATCATTGCGTACGGAATTGACCACGATCTCCAGGCCATCGCTGCCGATGGTGGTGGCAGCAGGATCGAGATTCAGTGCGAACTGCGCCTGATGGATGGTGGCTTGTACCGGCAGGGCGGAAAGATCGAAGCGCAGCAAGGTGCGGTACCCTTTGGCATTGTCCAGCAGCGTTTTTTCCAAATCGCTTTCCAGCGTATAGGCTGGCGAGAGTTGATCATAGTCGAGCAGGCTGGCGTCTTCGGTAGGACCGACTGCCACGGTGTCCAGGGTGCCGCTTTTCGTTGTAAAGATCATGGACAGGGTGGGCCAACTTTGTGTGACATCGACGGAAATCCATTGGGCCATGAATGCGGCCTGAGGGGCCTCGAGAAGAAAACCATTATTGTTGTTCTTGTTGATCCAGCTGTTGATCCATTCAGGTGGCACCGGCACGCTCACGGTTGTGGAATCCAGGGGCTGCACCGCAAAGCTGGCAAGGCTTGAGGACGGATCATAGGCATTTTTCAAGCCATCCCAGGTGACGCTGGATTCATCCCAGCTGCTATTGATGAGATGCACCGTGCCGGAGAATTCGGATCCATTGCCCCATTTGGCGTTCTGGTTGAAGGTCAGGGTTGCGGAGGAGACTGTAGCGGTATCCACGGAGGCGAAATTGGTGAACCGCAGTGCGACGCGGGAGGTGACGCCCGCATGCTTTCCGAGGAGCAGCGTCGGGACCAGTCCGGTCTTGACGGGTGCGCGGAATTGCGCCGCGTGCAGCAGCGGCGCATAAAGTACCTTTATTTGACCGGTGCTGGTGCGATGCAGGCTGTCGAAACCGCTCGGCAGAGATTTATCCGTTGAGCAGGCAATCGCGAGAAGCAAGAGGGACAGTACAGGGGCAACAATCAATTTTTTCATGCTCATTCCTGTTTAGTAAGCGAGGGGCTGAAACCATCGGCGGAGTGATGGCCGCCGCCAACAGACAATACAGATTATACCCATGAAGAGCCGTCTGGTTCCTGAGAATATCCTGTTAATTTACACAAATACATAGAAAAAGCCAATGAAAAATCTTCACCCGTGCGTGGCAGCGGGTGCTGCTGCGGATACAGGGGAGATCGCACGCCGCGGTGGATGGTGATGCCGCTCATACCTAAAAAAAAGGGCAACCAATACGATTGCCCTTGAATACAACGGATATCAAACAACTTATTTTTTCGATTTCGGTTTGGCTTTTTCTTTTGGCTTTTCTTCTTCCTGAGCCTGAGCAGCGGCGGCGGCTTCCTGAGCAGCAGCTTCTTCCATCTCTTTCTTCTGCTTGTTGGCTTTTTCCTGGCGTTTTTGACGCTGTTTTTCGATTTTGGCCGCTTTGGTGCCTTCAAAACCGACCAGTTCAAAGATCGACATGGGTGCAGCATCGCCCAGACGGTGTCCCAGTTTGATCACGCGGGTGTAGCCGCCATTGCGATCAGCATATTTGGGACCGATTTCCTCAAAGATCTGTTTGACAATAGTCTTGTCTTTGATGGTGCGCATCACCTGGCGGCGCGCCGCCAGATCGCCTTTCTTGGCAAAGGTGATGATGCGTTCGACGACCGAACGCGCTTCCTTGGCCTTGGGCGTGGTGGTGATGATGCTTTTGTGTTCAAAGAGCGAGGTGGCCAGATTGCTCATCATCGCTTTTTTATGGCTGTGGGTTCGGCCTAATTTTTTTCCTGATTTCTGATGTCTCATGAATACAATCCTTCACATTTTCAATCGGTCGCAAAAGTCATTTCATCGCCGTTGCCGGATAGCCGCGGCGTTCTAATAATCTTCGCCTTTTTTCAGATACTTGTCCACATCGATGCCAAACTGCAGGCCCTTTTCTTCAAGAATCTTGGTGAGTTCGGACAAGGATTTGCGGCCGAAATTGCGGAATTTGAGCATTTCCTGTTCATCGCGGCGGACGAGATCACCGATGGTCTTGATATTGGCAGCCATCAGGCAGTTGTGCGAACGGACTGAAAGTTCCAGTTCGTCGACGCTCATCTTCAGCAACTTGCGGATACGAATGGCTTCTTCATCCACTTCCTGGGATTCTTCTTCCTCGGTGTCGATGTCAAAGTTGATGAAGAGTTGAATGTGGTCGCGGAGAATCTTGCCGGCATAGCTGAGGGCATCATCAGGTGTGATGCTGCCATCGGTGTTGATTTCAAGAATCAGCCGCTCATAATCGATGCGTTGTCCGACGCGGGTATTTTCCACCGTATAGGTCACGCGAACGATGGGGGTAAAAATCGCATCGATGGGAATGGTGCCAATGGGCATATCGGACTGGCGGTTATCTTCGGCCGGAATATAGCCGCGTCCGCGGCCAATACGCAATTCCAGGTTAAAATCCGCTTCATCATTGAGCGTTGCGATGTGCAAATCAGGATTCAACACCTCGATGTCGTTGGACTGCTCCTGGATATGGCGGGCATACACGCTGAGCGGACCTTTGAGCTGAAGATTTATTTTATCCGGTTTTTTATCGATCAGTTTGAGTCGAACCTGCTTCAGGTTGAGCACGATGGTGGAGACATCCTCCTTGACACCCGGAATGGTGCTGAACTCGTGCAGAATACCATCGACGCGGAACATGGTGATGGCCGCTCCCGGTATGGAGGAGAGCAGGACGCGGCGAAACGCATTGCCAATGGTTGCCCCAAAACCGCGTTCGAGCGGCTGGACAATAAACTTGCCATAGGTATTCGTATATGTTGACTCGTCCAGTTCGATGCTTTCCGGCATCTGAAAACTTGGTAGAGGCATTTATCGCTCCATTGATCTAGGATTAGGTCAATTGTGCTTTATGCCAAGCGAAGCAAACGCTTACTTGGAATAGAGCTCAACGATTAATTTCTCATTCACGTTCACCGGAATCGCATCGCGCGCCGGCAATTCGAGAATGGTTCCCTGCATGGCGGCTTTGTCCAGCGACAGCCAGCCCACCATTTTGCCATCCCGTACGCGTTTCATCGCACTGTGGATGATTTCCAACTGACGGCTGTTGTCGCGAATGCGGATTTCGTCACCGACTTTGAGTTGATACGACGGAATGTCAACCAACTGACCATTGACGGTCACATGGCGATGGCGAACCAGCTGTCTGGCCGTGGTGCGCGAGGGCGCCAGGCCCAGGCGATAGACCACGTTGTCAAGACGGGTTTCGAGCAAGCGCAGCAAATTTTCGCCCGTGATGCCTTTGATCCGTTCTGCGCGTTCAAAATAGGTATGAAACTGGCGTTCGAGCAGACCGTAGATGCGTTTGACTTTTTGCTTTTCGCGCAACTGCACCGCGTATTCCGATTGTTTGAAACGGCGGGTGCGGCCATGCTGCCCAGGCGCGTAGCCTTTTTTCTCAAAGGGGCACTTGTCGCTGGTGCATTTGGTGCCCTTCAAGAAGAGCTTCATGCCCTCGCGACGGCAAAGTTTGCAATCCGCTCCTGTATATTTTGCCATATAATGAAACCTCCTGCATAAAGATCCCGGACCAGTGCCGGGATACCTAAATAGACTTTTTTATTCGAATAGGATCAGATAAAATCCATGAATCAGACGCGACGGCGTTTGGGCGGACGGCAACCATTGTGCGGTATGGGAGAAACGTCCTTGATCGACGTAATTTCCAAACCTGCCGCCTGCAGAGAGCGCACCGCGGCTTCGCGGCCGGCTCCGGGTCCCTTGACCAGCACTTCAACGCGTTTCAGACCCAGGTCAATCGCTTCCTTTGCCGCAGTCTCTGCTGCCAACTGCGCGGCAAATGGCGTGCTCTTGCGCGAACCTTTAAAAGCCACACGGCCGGAGGTCGCCCAGGATATCACGTTTCCATACATATCGGTGAGCGTGACGTTGGTATTGTTAAACGTCACACGAATATGGGCGACGCCATTCGCCTCAACTTTTTCGCGCTTTTTACCGGTTTTCTTCTTCGGATTAGCCAATGAACACCTCTCTTAATGAAAATAGATAACCACGATCATCACTTTTTCTTACGAACGCCCACACCGCCGCGACGACCGCGACGCGTACGCGCGTTGGTATGAGTCCGCTGTCCTCTGCACGGCAAATTGCGACGATGGCGCACGCCCCGGTAACAGCCGATGTCGATGAGACGCTTGATGTTCATCTGCACTTCACTGCGCAGGGCACCTTCCACTTTGTGTTCATTTGCAATCAGATCACGGATTTTTGCCACTTCATCCGGCTGCATGTCACGAACACGTGTGTCCGGGTTGACACCCGACTTTTCAATAATTTTACGCGAAGTAGTGAGTCCAATCCCGAAGATATAGGTGAGAGCTACTTCAATGCGCTTATCTCGTGGTAGATCTATGCCTGCAATACGAGCCAAAGCAGTCTCCTTTGTACGTTAAGTTCGATTATCCCTGACGTTGCTTGTGACGGGGATTCTTTTTGCAAATCACACGAATCGTCCCCTTGCGGCGGATGATCTTGCAATTTTCACAGATTTTTTTCACAGACGATCTGACTTTCATCTTCTGCCTCGATGCTTTCAGAACCTTGTATAATGTAGATTATTTATAGCGATACGTAATTCGCCCGCGCGACAAATCATAGGGCGAAAGCTCCACGGTCACTTTGTCGCCCGGCAATATCTTGATGAAATGCATGCGCATTTTACCGGAGATGTGCGCCAGAACTTTGTGTCCGTTTTCCAACTCCACCCGAAACGACGCGTTGGGCAGCGTTTCCAGAATGATACCATCGATTTTTATCGAAGCTTCTTTTGACATAGCTTGTTAAACTAGTCCCCTTCTGTTAGAATTTCCGGATCATCTTTCGTGATGACCACGGTCTGTTCGAAATGTGCCGACGGTTTGCCATCTTCCGTGACGACGGTCCAGTTATCAGACAAGGTGCGCACGCGCCACGTTCCCGCATTAATCATCGGTTCGATGGCGAATACCATACCTGCCTTCAACCGCGGGCCTTGATGGGGCGGTCCATAATTCGGAA
>CAUJEL010000087.1 GCA_963169875.1 Candidatus Zhuqueibacterota bacterium | reverse complement strand
GCGAGAAACCGTCAGATTGTCCGATTCCAGGCTGATCATCTCCAGATTGGCGCGGTACTGCGCATGGTTCTGGCGCAGTTGCGCCTGGAACGCCTGTTCCATTTCCCGCAATCGCAGCTCGTTGGCGCGCACCGTGATTTCTGCATTCTGTTTGTTGCGGCTGATGTTAAAGCCGTCAAAGAGCGTATAAGAGGCACTGAGGCCGTAAGTCAATCCCTGGTTTTCACTCGATTTGATGAAGCCAGCCTGTGATTCGGTACGCGCCAGATTATAGCCCACATTCAAACCGATTTTGGGCAGCCGCGGGCCGGATGCGGCTTTGTTGGCCAACTCAGCCGCGCTCAGATTTTTGCGCGACAGCAAGAGCGCCTGGTTGGCCGAAAGCATTTGTTGTTCAAGGACAGACAGGGCCAGATCGCCCTGCAGCCGGATCGAATCGCTGGTCATAAAGTCGAAATCCGCCACACGGCCCATCAAACGGTTGAGTGCGATGCGGGCATTTGCAACGGCCAGGGCAGCGCGCATGGCCGCTGAGTGATCCTCATTGAGGTCAACCCGGGCATCGAGCAAATCCAGCTTGCTGCCGGAACCCATCTTGTAGTTGGCTTCTGCGATTTGCATCCGTTTTTCGGAAATCGAGACCGCCTCCTCGACGGCTTTGAGATTCTTCTGCGCTTGCACCAGATCATGATAGGCATTGATGACTTGCGCCAGGTTGTCCTCAATGGCGATGCGCGTCTCCAACTCCCCCATCTCGCGAAAAGTCCGGAGTTTGGCATAGGTGCTGAACATGGCCAGACCGTCAAAAAGGGTCCAGTTCATGGCGACGCCGAGGCTGCGGTTATCCGATTTCGCACCGTTGCGGTCGATGAGCGAGCCATTGTAGAATTCCTGGCGGGCGTCATTGATGCTCCTGCTTTCTGCGGCGGTTGCGGTTAAGGTCGGCAAAAGTCCGGCATTGCCCAGGGACACGTTATTGCGGTCGATTTCCACCTCAGTCCGCGCAATGCGGATGGCGAAATTATTTTCCAGGGCCAGAGCGATGGCATTTTCCAGCGACAAGGCCTCCTGGGCCCCGCCCATACCGCTCTGAGCCAGTAACAGAATGACGAGTAAGATCAAAGGTTGTTTCATATCATCCACGATTCGTTTTTAAATAAAGTTTGACTATGGGGCCACTATCCGTCTTCAGGCTCTCGCTTCCCCGGAGAGGCCTGCACCGGATATATCCATTTCATAAACATATGATCAATCAGTTCGCAGGCGCGCTCCTTGTTCATTCCCCCACGCCTTCATCCGTCACATGCGAATAGCCTTCGCGCGTTTTGGAGAGATAGGAATAGATGGCGGGAATGATGAACAGGGTCAGGCCGAGGGAAAAGACCAAACCACCCGCCACGGCCACGCCCATGGGCACGCGGCTCTCTGAACCGGCGCCCAGCGCCAGGGCGATGGGCAGGATGCCGAGAAAGGTGGAAAGGCTGGTCATGAGGATCGGCCGGAACCGGGCCACGGCGGCGTCCTGGATGGCCTGCATCATTTCCAGACCCTGGGCGCGGCGCTGATTGGCGAACTCGACGATGAGAATGCCGTTTTTGGTGACGATGCCGATGAGCATGATCATGCCGATCTGACTGAAAATGTTGATGGACATGCCAAAGTACCACAGGGAGAGCTGGGCGCCGGCCAGGGCCAATGGCACGGTGAACATGATGATGAAGGGGTCGCGAAAGCTCTCGAACTGCGCCGCCAGAATCAGATAGATGAGAATCAACGCCAGGGCAAAGGCGAACAACAGACTTGAGGAACTCTCGGCGAAATCGCGCGATTGCCCGGCCAGTTCGGTGTGGAAGGTATCGTCCAGGACTGAATCGGCCACCTCCTGCATGGCCGCAATGCCGTCGGCCACAGTCTTGCCGCGCACCAATCCCGCCGATATGGTGGCGGAGACGTAGCGGTTGAAGCGATACAGCTGCGGCGGACTGCTCCGCTCCTCGAGATGCACCAGGTTATCCAGCTGCACCAGCGCGCCGGATTGGCTGCGGACATAGAGCTGCTTCAGGTCCATGGGCTCATCGCGATCACCGCGTCCCACCTGGCCGATCACTTCGTACTGTTTGCCGTTCATGATAAAGTAACCCCAGCGCTGTCCGGAGTAGGCCAGTCGCATGGTATTTGCGACATCAAAGGCGGTGACGCCCAGGGTCCGGGCGCGCTCGCGATCAATATCCACCTGAATTTCCGGTTTGTTGAATTTCAGATCAGAGTCGACAAAATTGAAAACCTGTTTTTTCCGCGCCTCTTCGAGGAATTTGGGCAGCACTTCTGTGAGACGCTCGAAATTGGGCGCCTGGATGACGAATTGCACCGGCAGACCGCCGCGCCGGGAACCGAGCGCCTGATCCTGGGTGACGGAGGTCCGCGCATCCGGCAAACGCTTCACGGCATTGGAGAGGAGATCGGCGATCTCCTGCTGGGACCTCTCACGCTGGTCCGGTGGAACCAGGGTGAGGCGAATAAAACCGGAATTGACCGCGCTGCCGGAGAATCCCGGAGAGGTCAACGAAACCATCGCATCGGCCTCGGGAACCTGGTCCACGACCAGGGCGCTCAACTCGTTCATGAAGCGATCCATGAATTCGAATGTGGCGCCTTCGGGCGCGGTGGCGAAGAGGCGCATGGCGCCGCGATCCTCATAGGGCGCCAGTTCGCGCGGTGTCAGCAGTCCGGTCACCACAAAAATAACAATCGACAGGGCGATGCCGGCAAACGCCAGCCAACGCCGCCGCATGAAAGCGGCCAGGAACTTGCGATACCCTTCGATCAACCGGGTAAAAAACGGTTCTGTGAGATAATAAAAACGGCTGTGATGGCTTCTCTGCTTGAGCAGCCGCGTGGAGAGCATGGGCGTCAACGTGAGCGCGACAAACGATGAGATGATCACCGCCCCGGCCAGTACGATGCCGAATTCGCGGAACAGCCGGCCGGTCAATCCCTGCAAAAAGATCACCGGCAAAAACACCGCTGCCAGGGCAACCGTGGTGGAAATGACCGCGAAATAGACCTCTTTACTGCCCAGCAGTCCAGCCTGGCGCGGCGGCATGCCCCGCTCAATTTTACTGTAAATATTTTCCAGCACCACAATGGCGTCATCGACCACCAGACCGATGGCCAATACCAGCGCCAGCAGTGTCAATACATTGATGGAAAAACCAGCCACATACATGATGAAAAAGGCGCCGATCAGGGAGATGGGGATCGTGATCACCGGAATGAGGGTGGTGCGCCAGTCGCGCAAAAACAAAAAGATGATGCCCACCACCAGCAAAAAGGCCGCAAAAATGGTCTCCTCCACTTCCGTGATCGACTGCCGGATATAGACGGAAGAGTCAAAGCCGATGCCCAGTTTGATATCCTCGGGCAGATCCCGTTTGATCTCTTCCACACGGACATAAAACGCATCGATGATCGAGATATAGCTGGCGCCCGGCTGCGGGATGAGCACCAGGCCGGCCATGGGAACCCCGTCCCGCTTGAAGATGGTGCGATAGTTGTCCGTCCCCAGTTCCGCGAAACCGATGTCGCGGAAACGAATGACCGTGCCGTTGGATTCACGGATGATGAGATCGTTAAAATCGTCCGGCGTCACCAGCCGGCCCATGGTACGCACCGTCAATTCGGTGTTGCCGCCTTCGATGCGGCCGCTGGGCAGTTCGATATTTTCCCTGGAAAGGGCGTTCTGTACGTCCAGGGGCGTGAGGCTGTAGGCTGCCAACTTGAGCGGATCGAGCCACAAACGCATGGCATAGCGCCTGGAACCCCAAATCTGTACTTCGCTGACACCCGGGATGGTGCGAAAACGCTCACGCAGCACGTTGGTGGCGATATCGGTGATCTCGAGCAGATCGCGGGAATCGCTGGCGATATTGAGAAACACGATCGGCACGGCGTCGGCATCGGCCTTTAACACCGTCGGGGTATCGGCATCCGGCGGCAGCAAGCGCATGGCGCGGGAGACGCGGTCGCGCACATCATTGGCAGCGGTTTCCAGATCCGTGCCGAGGTTGAACTCCACGGTGATGCTGGCGCTGCCCTCCCGGCTCGCCGAGGTGATGGTGCGGATGCCGGCTATGCCGCTGATCGATTCCTCCAGAGGTTCGGTGATCTGCGCTTCGATCACATCGGCATTGGCCCCGGTGTAGGAAGCGGAAACCGTAATGACCGGCGGATCGACATTGGGATATTCGCGCACCCCCAGATAGGTGAAACCGATCACGCCAAAAAGGATGATGAATATGGACATGACAAGCGCCAGCACCGGCCTGCGGATGCTGATGGCGGATAGACTCATTGCACGCCTCCTGCTCCATTGACCTGCGCGATCTGCACCGGTAATCCCGGACGAACCAGAAGAACGCCGTTGGTGATCAGGGTATCGCCCAGCGCCAATCCGGAGATGATCTGCACTTCTTCATTGCTGCGCCAGCCAGTCTCGACAAACTTGGGCACCGCCACGCCGGACTTGACCAGATACACCTTCTGTTTGTCCAGTTCGGGAATCAGGGACTGCGACGGAATCAAAACGGTCTCTTCGATGCGGCTCAAAGGCACCGTGACCTCGGCAAAGGCGCCCGGCAAAATTGCTCCGTTCGCATTGGGATAGCGCGCACGCAGGGTGACGCTGCGGGTTTCCTGATTGATGCGCGGTTCCGCGGCATAGATCCCCGCTTCGTAGATCTGATCCTGGCCCTGGATATGAAAACGCACCTGCTCCCCCACCCTGATCCGGGCGGCATAACGCTCAGGTACGGCGAATTCGATCTTGACCGGATCATAATCGACCAGCTCGGCAATTGGCGAAGCCGCCGATACATAGGCGCCTTCGCTGACCTGACGCAGGCCGATGGTTCCGGAAAAAGGCGCCGTGATGCGCGTCTTGGCGATCTGCGCTTCGATCAACTGCACTTCCGCCCGGGCCGTGTTGAGGCGATTGAGTGCGGTATCATAGGCCTCCTGGCTCACCGACTCGATGGCCAATTGCTGACGCTGCCGGGATTCGATATCCTGGGCGAGCTGTAAATTGAGTTTCGCCCGCGCCATCTGGGCCTGCAGGTCGGCATCGTTGATCTGCAGGAGCAGATCGCCCGCCTTTACGCGGGTCCCTTCCCTGAAATGAACGGCCGTGACCTTGCCGGCGATTTCGCTTTTCAGCGAAACCGCCTCGTTGGCCATCACCGTACCCGACAGGGTCAGCGTATTTTCCAGGGGGCGCGCCTTAATCACCATGACGCGCACCGGCGTGGCGCCCATCCGGCCCGCCAGTGATGATTCGCCTTTGGTCTTGCCGCGCCAGGGTTGCCATTTCCCGAGGACGAGCAGCAAAAGTACGATGATAGCAATAAGCCAGTTACGAAGTGATGATTTCATGTTTTTTCTCTTTTGAATATTAAGAATTTGTGTATCGTGGTTAACCTGATCTGTTTTTAAACCACCGGGCGCGTCGAGGACACCAGCCGCGTTGAACCCAGTGACCTCGTGAAGCACATCGAATGCACAGAGCCCAGCGAGTGGTTTTTGTTGGTATTGTAGAACAAATTTCATTTTTACCTAAATTGAGCGATTGGTTCACAAAAAGCAAACTTGCGAAGGTTTCCAACCTTCACAAGGTTAAGGCAATCGCTCAGTTCAGGTTATATTTCTTTTCAGTCGAAAGAGCTACAATCGATGTTATTCACATATCTTTTTTCTTTGTATATTTCCTCGTCCAGGGCGGTGCATAATTCATTTAGACTTGAGAACAACTTTTGCGATAAATATATTCACAACGCATACAAGTTCCTCCGAAAATAACTATCTCCATAACGTTGCCTGTTATCTGTCGGCACAATTTATCATAATGCTTGTATAAATTAGATGAACAAGCATGCAAAATGATACTTTGCACAGGGCTTTTATCCTATAAGATGCTTGCAGCATGACAGGATAGGGGTAAGGGGAAAAACCATATAAAATGTCATCCTGGTATAATGAAAGTTGAGAGGGATTAGTCAAAACATCCTTTGCAAAGTCAGGAAAATTTATCAACC
>CAUJEL010000086.1 GCA_963169875.1 Candidatus Zhuqueibacterota bacterium | reverse complement strand
GACGGCATAAAAGTGCAATTTGATGGTTTGGCCCTGGAGCGTATCAGGCAGCGAAAACGTGCGGCGGTACCAGACGCCGTCTTCGTAATATTCGGGGGTTTTTTCATAGCCCTTGAGTTCGTTCTCGATGGCGGGCAGTGTCTTTTCCGGCCAGGCGCTGTCGTCATAGTCGCTGCGTTCACGGCCGGCCGCCTCGGCGCTGAGGCTGTTGAGCACCTGGGTGGTGCGGCGCGACAGGGTCAGGGCGTGATCGGCGTTGAAGCGCTGTTTGCGCCAGGTGCCGTGCAGGGAGATGTGCGTGCGTTTTTGTTTTTCGTAGCCGGGAACCACCATGCCGTTTTGATAGGGCACATGGAGGCCATCCACGTTTTTGAGTTCCAGGGTGGGCAGCAGGGTGGCCACCTGGGCCTGGGGCCCGGGGGCCAGAGCGAGCGTGGCCAATGCCAGGAAGGCGGCGAATCTTCTCATCGATCAGGTCTCCTGAAAGGGGTGAAAAGTGTGGTGAAGCAATAACACCGAAATATAAAGGATTTTCGCCGCAAAACAAAACAAAATACAAAAGGGGTCGGGCCAAATTATTTGCATATAAAACAATCAAATAACCGCCAAAAAATCAACAAACAGGCCTTAAAATGCGTTTAATCTGGATTATTCACCGCCGAGATCGCAGAGGCGCGCAAAGAAAAGAAAAACAGAAAAATGGCATCGATAGCAACTTTTATGACCGAGAAAAAGTCAAATCAAAACTTGATCGATACTCATAACAAAAAAAGCTCGGCGTTCTTTGCGCACTCGGCGGTTTATTTTTTTACCACGGAAATTTTAGTTTTTTGGGGCAAAATTTCCACGTAAGGGTTTTGATCATAAAGGTAGACAAATCAAATTCTTGCAGCCATGAGGCTGCGTCAGGACTAAAACAAGTTAAAGACTTGAAAATGGAGACGGATAAATTTCATCATATATCTGAGTCAGGCTTCTGCGTTTATTGCTGAAAACAGCGAATCGCAGACATATTCAGGAATGCAGTCGATCTTTGGTATTGTTTTACTGGGAAAGAATTGCAGGAGAGAGCGAACATGAAATTAGCTGTGATTGGCGCCAGCGGCGCCATTGGCCGGTCCATCACCCACATGATCGTAGCGGAGCGTCTGCTGGACAGCCGCCACACCCTGGTGCTGGTGGGCAATGAGGAGGGCCGAAGCGCCCGGAGCCTGTATGGACAGGCGGAGGACATTCGCGACGCCTATGCGGAAATTTGCCCGGATATCCAGGTGGTGCTGAATGCCGCGGAGATCGAGGCGGAGTATATCATCATGGCGGGCAGCGCGCCACCGCCCGGCCGCCATCCGGATCAGGTCTTTGACCGCGATCATCTGGCGGCGTTGAATTACGCGCTTTTTGACCAGTATGCCGCCGCCATCGCCCGGAACGGGCATGGCCATGAGATCGTGGTGTGCGTCTCCAATCCGGTGGAGCTGGCCGTTTCCGTGTTTGCGCGGCACCTTGGCCGTCGCCGCGTGGTCGGCATGGGCGCTTTTCTCGATTCGCTGCGCTTTCGCAAGGAGCTTGCCCTGGATCTGGGGGTCGACCGCAACCTCATCCACGCTTTCATGGCGGGCGAGCACGGCAGTCTGATGGTGCCGTTGTGGAGCAGCGTGCATGTCTATGGCATGGGGGATGAGGCGGTGGCCGCCGCGATCCAGCGTATGCGCCGGGGGCATGTGACGGCGCATTTTGCGGATGATTTTGCACAAGCCAGCGTCCGCCTCAAGGAGCTGATCCACGCGGGGCAAATTCTTCAGGCGTACGCTTTTGTGGATACCTATCCCCCTGATTTGCGTGCCGCGTTGCGGCCGCTGGTCACCCAGTTCAGCGGCGCCAAGACCATCGCCGGCACGGCACGCGCCACGTTGAATTTGCTGCGCATGGTCATGCTCGGCCACGATGCCCTGATCTCGGGGCAGATAAGTCTGCAGGGCGATTGTTACGGATTGCACAGCACGGTGGGGGTGCCGTTTGTCATTGGCAACAAGGGGGTGGACCGCTACATCGACATGCGTTTATGGCCGGAGGAACTGGAGATGTTGCAGCAGGTGGCGGAGCGGATACAGGGCAAGATCGATCAGGTGGCAGGAGGTGCTTGAGCGGACTGGTCTTGGCTGAGGCTGCCTTGACGACGCACATGATCCGCTTCATTCGGCAGTTTTGCCAGCCTGCAGCAACCTTTAAGGCTGCAGGGATATGCTGCTGCGGCGCGTTCTCTCTCTGCGTACTCTGATCCCCCTCATCGTTTGCCGCGACCTTTCAGATCCTGTTTCTTCATTCAACTCCGTTCGGCCTTGCGAGATATTGCAATATGACGTGTTCCCATAAAAAAAGCCGGTGCAACACCGGCTTTTACTGTCGTGTTCGTCACCAGGCTCCAGCATGGCGACGTTTGAGGCATTTGTTCACGCCTTGCCGGCGCTGCCGAGGACGTGTTCGTTCTTGTGCTTGTACATCTTGACCAGCTCGTCGCGGGCCGGCCCCAGGTACTTGCGCGGATCGAACTCGCCGGGCTTGCTGGCAAAAACCTCGCGGATTTTCGCGGTCATGGCCAGGCGGCCGTCGCTGTCGATGTTGATCTTGCACACGGCCGAGGCGGCGGCGCGGCGCAGCTGCTCTTCCGGAATGCCCGCGGTGTTTTCCATCTTGCCGCCGTATTTATTGATCATATCAACATATTCCATCATCACCGAACTGGCACCGTGCAATACAATCGGGAAGCCCGGAGTCAGTTTTTCGATGGCTTCGAGGATGTCGAAGCGCAGCGGCGGTACGGCCTCGCCCGGTTTCAGCTTGAACTTGAAGGCGCCGTGGGAGGTGCCGATGGAGATGGCCAGGCTGTCGACGCCAGTGCGGCCGAGGAAATCTTCGACCTCTTCGGGTTTGGTGTAATGGCTGACTTCGTGGCTGACTTCGTCTTCGATGCCGGCGAGCACGCCCAATTCGCCTTCGACCGTCACATCGTGCTTGTGGGCGTATTCCACCACTTTTTTGGTCAGGGCGATATTGTCATCATAAGAGTGCGCCGAGCCGTCGATCATGACCGAAGAAAAGCCGGACTCGATGCAGGAGACGCACAGTTCATAGGTGTCACCGTGATCCAGATGCAGCGCCACCGGGATGTTGCTGCCCGATTCCCTGACCAGTTCCATGGCGCCCATGGCCATGTAGCGCAACAGGGTCTGGTTGGCGTACTTGCGCGCGCCGGAGGAGACCTGGAGAATCACCGGGGATTTGGTTTCGATACAGGCCTGCATGATGGCCTGGAGTTGTTCCATATTGTTGAAATTATAGGCGGGGATGGCGTATTTGCCGGCCATGGCCTTTTTGAACATCTCCCGCGTATTGCTCAATCCGAGCTCAGTAAAATGATGCATGATGTATGGTTCCTTTCATTTATATGAACAAACAGATGCGAATTTTATATCCTGTTACATCTGTAAATATACGAAATATTATTTTTTTGGAAAATGATTATTTTTACCGGGTGGAGTTTGGCAGGAACCACGGAATACACGGAAATTGAAAACTTGTCAACAGGAGCAGAAATCTGAACAGGCGAACCGTTGCCGTCTGGTTTTGTACAATTTTATTTTCGCGAGAGGACGATCATAGCAGGGTGAGTAGCCTGCCCGCCCTGCAATGTATTCTTCTCATCCCACCAATTCCTTCATCAGCTCATCCGGAGAAGTTGGTTTGCATGGCCTGCGTGCGTGCTCTTTTTGAGCTGATTTTGCATCTTTTACAATTTCCGCGCTTCGCATATCATGAATGCGTCGATTAAGTATATCATTTAAGTTTTCTGATCTTCAATCGGCAGGTCACTGGCTGCTTCAAGAATATCGTTAAAATGTTTTTTCGTAGACATATCAGCTAACCTGTTCTATTCATAAACCGCCGAGCGCGCCGAGGCCGCCGAGCTATTTTTATTATGATGATCGAGATATTTTTGAATCGAATTTCATCTCGTTCAGTTAAGTTGTTATCGATGCCATTTTTATGTTTTTCTTGTCTTTGCGTACCTCTGCGTCCTTGGCGGTCAATAATTCAGGCTAACTGCAACATTCATATAATTATTAACTGAAATCCTTGCGAAGGTTTTTTACCTTCGCAAGGATATAGATACCCTACAGTGCAAACGCGACATTCCGCTCCGCGCCGATGGTTTTCAATATCTCATGCACTTTCTCCTGCAGCGGCACGCCTTCCTTTTTGTGTTTCTCGAACAGTTCGTACTCTTTTTCGCCGTGGATGAAAATGCGGTGCTGACCCTCCGCTTTGGATGAATTTTTCAGGCGGTCGATGAAATCATCCATCTTTTCCTTGAAAACATCCATTTCCACGAAATTCTCGATGTTCAGGGCCATGAAGAAATGACCGACTTGTGCGGGCTGGGTTTCGCCGTTGGGGCCTTTGCTGTCGACCATGTCGCCGTAGGCGCCGCCGGAGAGCACACCGCAGAGGATATCCACCAGCACGGCCATGCCGTAGCCCTTGTAGCCGCTGAAAAGTTCGCCCTCGCCGCCCAGAGGCAGGATGCCGCCGCCGGCGCGCGCCGTCATGTTCTTCAGCACTTCGGCGGCGCTGGTGGTGACATTGCCGGCGGAATTGACCGCCCAGCCTTCGGGCAGGGGCTTTTCCAGCCGGTCGTAGACTTCCAGCTTGCCGCGCGGCACGACCGAGGTGGCCATGTCCATAAAAAACGGTCTGTTGCGCTTGGTAGGCGCGGTCAGGGAGATGGGATTGGTGCCGATGATCATCTCCTTGCCAAAGGTTGGCACCACCAGCGGCGCGGAGTTGGTCATGGAAATGCCCAGCAAGCCCGCTTCCAGGATCATCTTGCTGTAGTAACCGGCGATGCCGTAGTGGTTGGAGTTGCGCACGGTGACGATGCCAACGCCGTTTTTTTGCGCCTTGGCGATGGCCATGGTGGTGGCAAAGTGGGCGATGACCTGTCCCAGTCCGGCCTGGCCGTCTATGGTGGCTGTTGAAGGCGCTTCCTTGACCACGACCGGTTTGGCCAGCGGCAGGATGGTGCCGTTCTTCATGCCGTCGACGTAGCGCTTGAGGCGCGCGACGCCGTGGGAAGGGATGCCGCGCAGGTCAGCCAACACCAGATTGTCGGCGCAGATGTGGGCTTGCTCCTTGGTGATGCCAAAGGTTAGAAACACATCTTCTACAAACTGCAGCAGTTTAACATCATTGACGATGATGGCCATGGGGGACCTCCATGATGAAGCTGGTATGCGTTGTTATAACGAGGTAACTGTAATACTGAAAAATAGGACGCCCGAGGTGAAATCGCAAGTGATTTTTTGGATTTTTATAGGGTTCGCTAGAAATAATGTTTAAACGAGAATTGGGATTGGAAAATTGGCCTTCACGATGACACGCAGGTCGACGAGCCTCGTCGACCTGCAAGGGTGTCATGAAAAGTTGGATGTGCAGACGGCCATTTTTAACTGGTGGGCTGACGCCCACCCTACCGCTGACAGATTTCTGATCGCGCCGGGGTTGAATCACTGGGACGATCCAAAAGCAAGTGGGCCCCAGCAAAAACAGCTGGAGCCCACTTATAAACTTTTGATCGCGCCGGGATTGTATTACTGGGGCGATCAAACAGCAAGTGGACCCTAGCAAAAACAGGTGGAGCCCACTTAAGCAGATCTCTCATCCCACCATCTGCCGCAGCACCGTCTGCAATATGCCGCCGTTGCGGTAATAGACGATCTCCACCGCCGTGTCGATGCGCAGAACGGCGTTGAAGACGATTTCGTT
>CAUJEL010000085.1 GCA_963169875.1 Candidatus Zhuqueibacterota bacterium | reverse complement strand
TCTGCAATCTCCTGCTCCAGCATATTTACTTTCTGGGGCAGATCCCCCTTGGCTTGTTCCAGAGCGCGCAGCTGAAAATCTATTTCTTGCAGCTTGACAAGAGCTGCCAGGGTTTCTCTCAAAGGAGTCTCTCCTCGTTTTGGGCAGACCAGAATAGGCATTTGGCATAAAAAAAGTGCACCTTTATAGATGCACTTTGAGCATTGACAATCTGACGTGTTACGCCGGCAAGCTCTTTTGCCTCGGGCTGTATTTCAATTGTTTTAATTAACATGCGTCCAATCAGCATCATGGTAGAAAAGAACTATCAAATTTATAGAAAATACAGCATTTATGGTAAAAATGCAAGGAAAAATTTGTGCTTTGTCAGACCCGTCATTGTATTTCCCTGGTTCCGGGTCTGTGTTAACTCGTTAAATTTGTGCAGCCAGTGCCAAGCGGCCAGGCGCAATCTTGCGGTCTTGTCCTCTTCGGCCCGGGAAAATGATTCTCCGGGAGATCCATAGCCGTTCAAAAAAGTCGCATCATCTTAGCCTGTGTCTCTGTGGCTCCGTGGTGAAAAGGTTTTTACCACGGAGACATGGAGAAGGGCCGATTCTTTCATAAAAATCGATTTGCAGCACCACCGGCAAACCTTAAAGTCCATGCTCCCAGGGCCAGAGTTCCAGATGGGCATCCGTCACTTCTGAACCGATGACGGCTACAAAGCCCTGTCCTGTATAGGTGATTACGCCTTTTTGAATCCCCACCACAGCGAGCAGATTCATGCCCTCAACACCGCGAATGGTGCCCTGGGCAAAGGCGCCGCTCAGGTTGAGGTTCTGTTCGGTGAGCACATCGAAATGGCGCGACCACATATCCATATAGGATTCCCACGTCGGAATTTTGCTGGTGTCGGCCAAAGAGGTCTCCAACTCAGCCCAATAGCTCCGCCAGGAGGTTGAGTTGTAAAACTCGTTCTGGGTTGCAAATTCTGACAGGTCGATGACCGCCAGGCGTATCAAATCAAAGTCGATGTAATCCACAGTGGTGCGCACGGAAATCTCATCCAGACGTCCGGCGAATCCATAGGCGATCAAATCGCCATTCCAGCCCGCGCCCAGCACCGCGGCGCGACTCGAGGCGGTAATGGGACCGGTGATGGAGACACTGCCTTCAGCTTTGCCGTCCAGTGTCAGAGACAGATTGGTCTGATCAAATCGCGCTGTGACCAGGTACCAGGTCTGCGGCAGCAGGCGTGTGGCGCCAGAGACCTGAACCGTCGCACCATTCTGTCGCACACTGAAGAACAGGTGGCCATAATTGGTGCCGATGGTATAACCGCCCAAACTGTCGTGACAATCGAAAATACGTTGTTCATAATAGGCTTCTGCATCACGGAGGTACATATAAAATGAAATTTCCAGGCCGTGCGTGCCGTTGAGCACGCTTTTGCCACCGCCATCGTACTCGGCGAGTCCATATGAATTATCCCCGTTGAATCCGAACGCATTCTTGAGCGCCGGCGAAGCGGAGGTATCGCGGCTCACCTCATTGAGATAAAAATCATTGCCGTAAATGCTGGCATCCTCGGCGATGTACAAAGAGTCGTCTTCGCAATGCAACAGCAAAACCTGGTCCGTGACCAGCCGGTCCGACTTCTCCAGGCCCGTTTGCTCTGCCGGTTCAGCGTCAAACACGGAGGGATGCGAAGGTGCATCCACGTACCTGAAATGCAAACGGATGGGGCCATAAGCGGACGGCCCATCGGAAGAGTCGCCGCAGGCCATGATCATGGTCAGCGAAATCAACAATATATAAATGGTTCTTTTTAGCGGCATATTCACCTCACAACCGTACTTTGAGTCCACCCAGGACCCGAAGTCCGGTGACATTAATTTGATCAAATCCCGTGTCCATGGATCCCACATAAAAGCGCGCATCGACATCGGCTGTCATTTGCGGCGACAGGGCATAGGCAGCACCGATTCCGCCGCCGCCGATGGTGGCTCCGCCGACTTCGTAGGCGTTATTGGAATAGAATCTTCCTTCAACGGTACCGCGCAAAGCCCACCCCTGCCGCTGTGGCAGCATCAGGGTCGCAAGGACTTGCAGTTCATTGCCATTGCTATTCTGGCGCTCGGGAATTAAATCTTCACCGGAGGCCAGTTTGTTCTTGGCGCGGATTCTCTCCCGCACGGTGAAAAGCAAAGTCGAGCGTTCACCCGGGAGGAAGGCCATGGCTTGAAGGCTGAACCGGTTACCCGCCTGGAATACATCATCCCCTTCCACATTGTCTGCGGTATAGAGGGTATAATTGACATCGAACATCAATTTCTTTTTTTGCCGCATGGGATAATCGACGCCCACCGAGAACGTGATTTCATCTCCTGGATTATATTTGGTGCTGGCATTCTCGATGGGAGAAAAAGCGCCACGCATGAGGAATCCTGCGCCAAAGCCCAACACCACCGTGGAGGTTTTGTGGGCGCTGGCGATGCCGGCGCTGACATCAAGACCCTGCCCGAGAATGGGGGTCATGAAATCAAAAGCGTGAAGAGCCAGCACACTGGCGACAACAAATTCTTCGCTCTTCAAGGCATGTTTGCCACTGGGCAAGTTGACGCCAAAGGTCGCCATGAAGCGATCATCCTTGAAGAGATAGGTGCCGCTGAAACGTGCATCGGAAAAACCATTCAAAGAGGTGGTGCCGCGGCTGTCCAACGTGCTGAAAGCGGGTGAGGTGGCCAGATTCAGCTGCAATTTTTCATTGACCGGGTAGAGAAACGTGATGGGGATCGCCAACTGATGAATTTTGGTGTCCTCAATTTTCCACCACTGAAACGAGAGCGCAGGCGACGCCAGGCCGCGACTCTGCCGTTCCAGCACTCCGGACTGCGCACCGGC
This sequence comes from Candidatus Zhuqueibacterota bacterium, assembly GCA_963169875.1. Classification (GTDB taxonomy): domain Bacteria; phylum Zhuqueibacterota; class Zhuqueibacteria; order Residuimicrobiales; family Residuimicrobiaceae; genus UBA2214. The sequence continues at coordinate 4,260 of CAUJEL010000085.1, read as the reverse complement.
CACAGACGCAACACTGGTCAGCAGCAAAGGTATCAATCCCAGGATAATATGGATTCTGCGTATCTGTATATGCATAGGTTCTTCCTTGATGCAAGTCAGCGGATGCGTTAATCTTTGAGCGGCAAATGGATGCGCACTTCAATAGGCACGTTGCCGCCGATGGAGGTGCCATCGCCCTCGGTGGTGGGTTTTCGCGAGTCAATGCCCGGCACGAAACCGGGCGTGACATTGGCGGCGGTGCGGCTGAGAATATCATTTGTATCCACCGGGGGTTCCATGCGAGCCGTTGATGCCCTTCCTGGTTCAGACTGTCTTTGCCTGGCGCCCTCCAACAAGGCGGAAGGAGCAACCACCGGAGGCCGTGCTGTAAAAGATGAGAAGGCCTGTGTTCTCTCCGCACCGCGCGCGGCAGGGGCAAAACCAGGATCCATGTTGATTGCGGATTTAAAAGACTCGCGGGCGTCGCCGTAGAGTCCCTTATCCTCATAATCGAGTCCCCTGCAATAGGCCATGAAAGCGAGGAGATTGCTGGTGGGAATTTTTTGAATCGCTTCCCGTTCCGGCCGGCTCAGCTGGATGCCGGCGGCATCGATGACATTGAACACGACGTCTTTTTCAAGCTGGTAAAATTCCTGCAACGTGCCCGATATTGGATCCGCCGGCACGTACAACCCTTCCTTGACCTGGGTGTACCCCGGATTAATACGAATCTCCTCCGCACTGGATGCAGCGAATGTGCCCTGCACCACGCGCGCGGCGCCGAGCAATTTTCCCATCCGCGGCGCGGTCTCTTCCGCCACCAGGCCGCTCATGCCAAGCCCCATCTCATCGATGAGCATCTGCAGCCGTGCGCGCTCGACCACCACCAATCCGCTCACTTTGGCCAGATCAGTGATAATCATGTCGGTGAGGCCTTTTTGCAGAACCGTATAATCGGCATTCTGGGTAAGGTTGGCGAAATAGAGGACTGCAATGGAGTTTTCCGGCGTCTGCGCGATGTCCAGCGACGCTTCCTGATCGATCAGGGCTTTTATCTCGGCGGCGAGCCGCTGCCGGATGAGCACCTGCAATCGCCCGGCGATGGTGTCGCGCGCTTGAGTGGCGGGGCTTAATTCGACAAATTTGTGATACTGCTGGATGGCCTGCTCCAGCTGACCGCGTTCTTCATAAACCATGCCCAGGTAATAATAGGCGACAACATCTTCGGGGAGACGGCTGAGGGCGAGGCGGAGGAATCCCTGGGCGAGGTTCAATTTGCGGGTGTGGTACATGGCGATTCCCATGTCGCGAATCGCCTCGACGTTGCGATAATCCTCGGCAATGGCCATTTTCAGGGGACGAACCGCTTGCGCGTACTGGCCAGCCTCGATCAGTTCACGGCCAGGGCTTTTTTGAACAGGCGCGCAGCCCTGTAAAAACAATAAAATGCCGGCGCAAAAAATACTGACAAAGCGCAAAAGATGTCTAATCATAGTGTTGCCTCAACTTGTGCTGGCGCGGCCACTCAGTAAACGGCTATTTTCGCAGTAAAGCTTTCAATCTGTTTCGGGCGCGTAAATATTTGGGATTCAATTTAATGGCTTGCTGATACATCTTGCGGGCGTTGGCGTAATCTTTGGCATCTTCATATTGAAGGCCGCGCGCATAGAGCAGCGAAGCTTCAAAGGATTTGTTATCATCCTCATTCAACGATTTATTCTGAGCCGACGTCAGCTTGACATTCATGTTGCCCGCATGCCGGCGCACGAGATTGGCGACCATCTGGGACAGGTTCTTGGGCGATCCGGTCTCCTCTTCCGCTTTGAGGGTGCGCCCGGTTTCCACTTGCACCAGCCGCGCGTCGATGCGCAGTTTTCCATCAAACATCATCATATAAGAGCCGAGAATGAGATTTTCGGCGCCGAGCATCTTGCCCACCTCCTGCGCCTTGCCCTCTTCCACCATACCGGCCTGCCCGAGTTTCATCTCTTCGAGTATCTGCTCCAGATTGGTGCGCTCTACCACCTGAAACGCCTCTATTTTGCTCAATTCAGTGATCATCATGTCCGCCAGGCCCTTGCGCAGCGGTTCCATCTCTTCCTTTTTCACCAGGCTGTTGTTGTCGAAATAGAGCACAGCCACCGTGCGTTTGGCCGGTGCTTCTTGCGCGAACAAGCCAAAAACGATGGTCAAGGTGAACAAAATAAATATGGATTTGAAGCGCATGTGCTTTTCCTTTCGGCAAAAAGATTTATCACAAGATGTTAGACATTTTAGTGCACAACATCAAGCATTTTTTTCGCTTCTTGTGTGTGCAGGCACAGGATCACTCTTCTTCTTTATACTCCCGCCAGCTCTTGATGGATAAATCCTTCAGCGAATGTCGATGGATCGCCTCGACGAAGCGCCGCGCCAATTGCATGTTGGTGAACAACGGCACGGCAAAGTCAACGGCCGCGCGACGGATGATGTAATCGTTGGTCAGTTCCTCTTCCTGCACGTTCTTGGGAATGTTGATGACCAGGTCGATTTTGCGTTCACTGAGATATTCCACCGCGCCCGGTTTCTTCTCCGACAAGGGCCAGTGCAGCACTTTGGCGGGAATGCCATTCTCCTCCATAAAGCGCGCTGTGCCGGGCGTCGCATAAAACTGCATGCCCATTTCGTGAAGTTTGCGCGTCGAAGCGAGGAATTCAACCTTGGATTCGATGGGGCCTGTGGAAAGAAAAATGTTCTTGACCGGCAGGCGGTAGCCGACCGAGAGCAGCGACAGCAGAAACGCCTCGTCGAAATCATCGCCCAGACAGGCCACTTCGCCGGTGGAGGCCATTTCAACGCCCACCGTTGGATCCGCGCCGATAAGACGCGTGAATGAAAACTGCGGCGCCTTGACGCCCACATATTCCAGATCAAAAGCCGAACGGTCGATGCGCGGCGGATGATGTCCCATGATCACCCGCGAGGCCAGGTCGATGAAATTGATATCGAAAATTTTCGATACAAATGGGAAGCTGCGCGAAGCGCGCAGATTGCACTCGATCACCTTGACGTCATTGTCTTTGGCCACGAACTGGATATTGAAGGGACCATTGATCTTGAGTGCCGCGGCGATTTGCCGGGCGATTTTTTTGACCCGCCGCGTGGTCTCGAGAAACGTGCGCTGCGGCGGCAGCACGATGGTGGCATCGCCCGAATGCACCCCCGCATTTTCCACATGCTCGCTGATGGCATAGACGAGCAATTCGCCGTCATGGCCGACGGCATCGATTTCGATTTCCTTGGCATTTTCGATGAACTTGGAGATCACCACCGGGTGGTCGGAAGAAATCATGGCCGCTTTTTTAAGGAACTTCTCCAACTCTGCATCCGTGGAAGCCACGCTCATGGCCGCACCGCTGAGGACATAGGAGGGCCGCACCAGCACCGGATAGCCGACTTTTTCAGCGAATTCGATCGCCCGTTTTATGGAAGTCAGTTCAGCCCAGGCCGGCTGGTCGATATGGAGATCATCGAGTAACTTGGAAAATTTGTGGCGGTCTTCGGCGCTGTCAATGCTCATGGCCGAAGTTCCCAGAACCCGGTATCCTGAATCGTGCAAGCGCAGGGCCAGATTGTTGGGGATCTGACCGCCCATGGAGAGGATGATGCCGAGGGGTCTCTCCTTCTCATAAATGTCGCAGACTGTTTCGAAAGAGAGCTCATCAAAATAGAGCTTGTCGCAGACATCATAGTCGGTGCTGACCGTCTCGGGATTATAATTGACCATGATGGTGTGGTAATTCAGATTTTTCAATGCCATCACCGTATTGACGCAGCACCAGTCGAACTCCACCGAACTGCCGATGCGATAAGCGCCACTTCCCAGAACCATGACCCCGTTGCGGGCATTGAAAGTGACATCGTCTTCCGCCCCGTTATAGGTGAGATAGAGGTAGTTGGTCTGCGCCGGATACTCGGCGGCCAGGGTATCGATCTGCTTGACGCAGGGTGACAGGCCATAATTTTTGCGCAGCTGCCGTGTCTCGTCCTCTGTGCTGCCCAGGGCTTTACCGATCTGACGGTCCGAGAACCCCATCTGTTTCGCTTCCAGCATGATGTCGCGCGGACAACGCTGTTCGCCCACCTCGGACAGGCGCTGCTCCATGTGTACGATATTATGAATTTTATGCAAAAACCAGTGATCGATATGCGTGAGATTGTGAATTTCATCGATACTCATCCCCTGTTTCAGCGCTTCGGGGATGGCGAAAATTCGCAGATCCGTGGGTTCGGCCAACTCCT
>CAUJEL010000084.1 GCA_963169875.1 Candidatus Zhuqueibacterota bacterium | reverse complement strand
CGCAAAATAGTCAGCCATGTCGATGTGCTCATCGGCAATGAAGAAGACTTGCAGATGGCCCTGGGTATTCAGGGACCCGAAGTGACCAGGAAATCCAAGCTGGATCCAGAGACGTTTTACCAGATGATCGGCCGGGTGGTGGAGCAGTTCCCCAACATCCAGATGGTGGCCACGACGCTGCGCGAAGTCCATTCGAGCAACCGCCACGACTGGGCCGCGGTCATCTGGCTCAACGGCGAGCATTATCTGAGCCCCACCTGCCAGCTGGATGTGGTGGACCGCATCGGCGGCGGCGACGGCTTTGCCGCGGGCCTCATTTATGGCCTGATCGCCGGACGCGAGCCCATGGATGCGCTGCGGCTGGGCTGGGCCCATGGCGCCCTGCTGACGACCTTTCCAGGCGATGTCTCCATGGCGACGCTGGCCGAAGTGGAGGCCTTTGCCAGGGGCGGATCCGCGCGTGTGCAACGTTGATTGGCAGCCCCGGCAATCCTTTCTGGTGGCGATCGATTCCGACGGCTGCGCCTTTGATTCCATGGAGATCAAGATTCGCGCGTGCTTTATGCCGCAGATCATCTCCACCTGGGAACTGCAGGCCATTGCGCCGCTGGTGCATGAAGTAGGCGAATTTGTCAACCTCTATTCGCGCGGCCGCGGCAAGAACCGTTTTGCCGCGTTGTTACAGTTTTTCGATCTGCTGCGGGAACATCCCGGCATTCGGGCGGAGGCGTATGCTCCGCCCGATTTGTCTTTATTGCGCAGGCTGTTATCGCAACACAGCAATCTGGATCAGGATATGCTGAGGGATGTGGCGGCGCAGCAGAAGGATGCGGAATTGCATCGCATCGTTTTTTGGAACGAACGCGTCAATGCTGCGGTGAAAGAAGCGGCCGGCCGGGTGCAGCCGTTCCCGCTGGTGCGCCAGAGTCTGGAGAAACTCGCGGCGCGGGCGGATGTGCTGGTCACTTCGGTGGCGCCGCAGGAACTGCTGCAGCAGCAGTGGCATGGACACGGCCTGGATGCGTTCGTGCGCGCGCTGGCGGGACAGGAGGCGGGGAACAAGGTGACGCACCTGAAGGTGGCGCAGCGGTATGGTTCCGGCCGGCGGCTCATGATCGGCGATGCGCCCTCGGATCTGGCGGCGGCGCAGGCCCGGGCGATGGCGTTTTATCCGATTCTGCCGGGACGGGAAATCGATTCCTGGCGGCTGTTTTATGATGAAATCATGGATTTGTTTTTACGGCAGAAATACACACCCACCATCGAGAACCAATTCATCGGCGAATTTTTGCATCTCTTGCCCGAACAACCTGCCTGGAAGCGCTAGCAGCCCCCGTATGGGAAGCAGCCTCAGCATGACCGTAAGAATCGCAAGTTATGACAGTAAGGGGCGCAGGTCATGACAGGAAGGGGCACAGGCCATGACCGTAAAAGGCACAATCCCCAAAAAATGTCATCCTGGAAGGATCCTTTCGGTCCGGCGGAACCATCCGCCTGTTGCCACATGCACGATCGTCTGATCGCCACAGGGTTTCAACCCGCTGCCGCACAATTTGTGATCGATATTGGAACAAAATACTGCACAAATGTATCAATGTGGAACATATGCTCAAAAAATGAAATCGTCGAATAATTCTAAAGCTATAAAAATCAACAGACCAACAGATGCGAATTTTGGCACAGGGTTTGCTTTTCTCAAGGCAGCAATGCAACCGGGTCCTTGTGTACAGAAATACCTCCTCTTTTACTTCAGATGCCGAAAAAAGGCAGCGTCCGAGCACAGCGCTGCCTTTTTTCTTTTCCGCCTTTTTTTCTTGTATTAGAAGCCATGGAATGGTTATATTGTTGGCAAATCCAACCTTCACCGGACTTTCTATCTGGAAGGGATGCCATGTTCAAGCCGGGAAAAAAAGAGGCAGTGCGCTACTATCTTGCTCTGGGCGGGGCTTTCGTGCTGGGCCTGTGTCTGCGGCTGTACCTGCTCAGGGATCAGATTCTCATCGATGACGAATGGCACGGTCTGCTCTTCATCAAAGGCAAAACCTTTTTCGAAGTGCTGACTCAGATCAATCCGTTTCAGAATTCCAGTCCGCTTCTGAATGTCTGGCGTTATCTCTGTTTACACACAGTCGGGTTGTCCGAATGGAATCTGCGCCTGCCTTCACTGATCACCGGCAGCGCACTGGTGATCCTGCTGCCGTTGTCCTTGCGGAAAATGCTGTCTGAACGCGTCTCGATTATTTTCGCTTATCTGCTGGCGATTTCACCCTTTTTGATTTTTTACAGCCGTTTCTCGCGCTCCTATATCATTTTCACGCTGCTCGCCTTCCTCGGCCTGATCTGCGCCTATAAATGGATGACCACCGCCAAGACCGGCTACGCCGCAGCTTTTGTCGCCGCCAGCACGCTGGCGGTGTACATACATCTGTCGGCGCTGCCCATGGCCATGGCGCCGTATGGTCTACTGGCTCTCTATTTCCTCATGCGCTGGTTAAAACCAGATACGGCGTTGACAGAGCCGATGAAACTCACCATCAACCGTGTTTTGCGGATTCTGGCTGTGCACGGGGTCGCGCTTTTCGCCGTCATGTATAATTTCATATCCAGGCGGCAAACACTTGCCGTCAAGGTCAAGGCCTTCAGCGACAGCGATTTTTTCACTTTACTGCAGCTCGTCAGCGGCACAGCTTCCACGGTGCTGTTGGTGATCTGGGCGGGCCTGATGTTAGCCGGCCTGTGGTGGCTGGCGCGCAAAGCAGCCTGGTTAGCCTGGCTGATGCTGCTGTCGATCCCTGTGAACGTGGTTTTTATCGTCGTTGTCAAGCCGTTCGGCATCGAGAGCAGCGCCATCTTTTTGCGCTACTGCATCGTTTGTTTGCCCATCCTTCTGCTTTTCGTTGCGGCAGGATTGGTTCGACTCCTGCATGCGGCGGAATCGAAATTCCCCCAATCCCCGCTCGTGAAAATCACAACCATGGCCGTTCCTGCCGCCTTCCTCGGCGCATTGCTTTTTTATGGCCCTTTGCCGGTCATCTATCGCGCTCCCAATAATTTCACCAGCCATCTCGCCTATCAGGGCAATTATGAATACGGCAATTGGCAGCGCTCCCGGTCCAATCACTATTTCCCCTCGTTTGAAATCTCCCGGGATGAGATCCCCGCGTTTTACAAACGTCTGGCCAATGATCCCAAGTCAAAGAGCATCATCGAATATCCCTTTGATTTTGCCGACCACAGCAATCTCTGCTATTTCTACCAGATCTGTCACCGCAAGCAGGTGCTGGCCGGATACTGCAGCGATGCACAGCGTCTCGAAATGACCAGCACACCGGCCATGGCGGAGCGCATTCGCCGCGAGCAGTTATTGCTCGCCTATACGCG
>CAUJEL010000083.1 GCA_963169875.1 Candidatus Zhuqueibacterota bacterium | reverse complement strand
AAGTAGCCGTGCACTCCGAGTGCATGGTAAATCAAACTGGTAGACATAGTATTTGCTCCTTTCCTTGCTTGTCACTTGGAAAGTAATACTGTGTCTACCTTTTTTTCAACTAAAAAAAGTACGCATTATTCGGATGAACCTTATTTTAGATCAGTTTAAATGGGGAGATGAGGAAGGGTACTATTCCATCTACCCCCGTTTTGAAATGATCATCCCCAAAGACGAGGAGGAGGGTAAGCGCTGGCAAAAACAGCGGCGTTCAACCTATTTAGGCTCATTCCGGCATTTTATTTCTTGTCTCGCCAATCGCTCGGCAGAGATGGATGGTTATCAGATGTTTCTCAAAGAACCCCATGAACCCAGCGGCGCCCAGGGGACGCGCGTCTTCACGGATCAACTTGTTTCCACCGTGGATGGCGTCGGACTTCAACTCAATTTTGAAGGCTTTCTCCAGGTCTCTTTTAGAGGCGCGAGTAACACCAGCTCAATCAGGCTCAAGCAAAACAATCCTATCATCAAGAGTACCGGGGAGATATATCCGCCACTTAGTGTGATACTTTATGGCACATGGGCAACCCATCGCGTTGCGGATTTGCTGCCGCTTGATTACCGCCTGGCCTTGAATCCATGATCTTCAAAAGAGTGATTCCGATCAAACCATAAATCCGCACTTTATAGGGTTTGTGTGTATAAAAACGAGTAATTAACCAGGTATATGCACCAATCAGTGAGGAGCTGAAAATGCGAAAACTGTATCTGCTCATCCCTCTGTCTTTGTCGTTCCTCTTCAGCAGCTGCGAATTGTCCAAGGATTTTATGGTAAACCTGGAGAAGGAATTTGTGGTCAATTATGCCGCGACTTCCTACTCCCAGGTTGGCGATGTTGATGCCACCAAATTCAGTGGCGATTTCGACAAATACCGGGAGGATTTGAAATCGATTGACATTGTGAAATTATCCTACGTTGTCACTTCGTACACCGGTTCACTCACGCAAAAGATCACGAATGCGACCTTGAAGGTGGGTGATACGGACGGTTCGCCTTTGACCGATTTGGCATCTCTGAGCAATGTCCTGTTGTCCGCTGTCGCCGCCAAGGAACAGGAAATCATTGTCAATGAAGCGGGAGAAGAGGTTCTGGAAGATCTGCTTCTTGGGGACGATTCCACGGCGCGTTTGAGTTTTGCTGGCGCGGCAAATGAGGCGCCCGTCAAATTCACCATTAAATTCAAGATTCAATGCAAGGTCAAGTACGAAAAGAAACTCCTATAGAAAAAAAGCCCCTGAAAAGGGGCTTTTTTTATGGCTTATTTCACCTTTTTCTCGAGAATCTTGTCGATCTCATCCATGGTTTTGTTCATAGCCTGCATGGCTTTTTCGAACGGTTCGGAGGTCGTCATGTCGACGCCCGCTGTCTTGAGCAATTCGATCGGATAATCCGATCCACCCGCCGAAATGAATTGCAGGTATTTCTCTACAGCCTTCGGTTCCCCACCGAGAATTTTTTGTGACAGGGCGGTCGAAGCCGTAAAAGCGGTGGAGTATTGATAGACATAATAATTATAATAAAAATGGGGGATGAAGGCCCATTCAAGTGCGTAGAGCTCATCCACCACACACACGCCTGCGTCATGCCCATAATATTTTCTAAAGATGTCACCGTACAATCTGGTCAAAGTGACATCTGTCAGGGGTTCTCCGCGTTCGGCTGCCTCATGGATTTTCAATTCAAATTCGGCGAATTGCGTCTGCCGGAACAGTGTCCCCTTGACATTGTCCAGGTAGCTCATTAAGAGGGAGAGCCGCACATCATCGTTTTTAATTTGTTTCAGCACATAGTCAATCAACAAGGCTTCATTGAGGGTCGATGCCACTTCGGCGACGAAGATGGGATAGTCCGCTTTGGGATAGCGCTGCGTCTTGTTGGAAAAGTGGCTGTGCAGTGCATGGCCCAGCTCATGGGTGAGTGTGCTGACGTCATTGTATTGGCCGTTGTAATTCATCAGAATGTACGGATGAACATCATACGCTGAACCGTTCGAATAGGCGCCCGATCTTTTGCCTGTGGTTGGATAGAGATCTATCCAGCGATTGGAAAAGGCCTGCTGCAGCACATCTGTATAGGATTTCCCCAGCGGTTTAAGGGATTGCAGAACCATCTCCGTGGCTTCCGGGTATTCATATTGAAGATCAATACCTTTTACCACCGGTGCATACATGTCACTGTAGTGCAAGGTGTCAACGCCGAGCATGCGTTTGCGCAGCTTGAGGTAGCGGTGGAAAGTCGGCAGATTTTTGTTGATATTTTCCACGAGATTATGATAGACCGCCACAGGAATATTGTTTTCATCCAATGCGCTTTGCAGCGTATTGGAGTAGTTGCGCGCCCGGGCGTAGAACATGTCTTTTTTGAGATTCGCATACAATTGGGCTGCAAAGGTTCTTTTAAAGTTCTCCAGAGTCCGAAAGAACGCCTGGAATACGATCTCGCGGTTGTCGCGATCTGCGAGTGCACGATAGCGGCTGTAACCCGCCTGATCAACCAAAACCTCGGTGCCGTCGGTCAGTTTGACCGTAGGGTAGGGAAGTTCCGCGTTGCTGAGGATGCTGTAGATGGAATATGGCGCATCGGCCATGAGCCCGGCTTCAGCGATCAGTTTTTCCTCTTTTTCGCTCAATTTGTGCGCTTTACGGCGTTGGAGGTCGTACAGATAGATGGAATAGTCATCAAGTGCGGGTTCTTTTTGCAAAAACAGATCGATCTGTTCCTTGCTCATGGCTGCAATTTCTGGTTCAATGAACGCAAGTCTGGTCGAGAAATCGACCGCCAGTTGAGCCATCTCCTGTTTCATGGATAAAGCCTGGGCATCTCGTGTGTCCTGGTCTGATAATAGACCGGCATAGACATAGAGCTGCGAAAAGGTTTTGGACAACTTGCTGCGCATCTCCAGGCATCCCAAAAGCTCCAGCGGAGATTGCCCAAGTTTTCCTTTAAAGCTCAGGATGGCTGGAAATTCTTCGGCCAATTTTGCCTTTTCAATTTTCCAGGCATCCATGCCGGGATATAAATCCGCCAGCTGCCACGTATATTCCATGGCAACATCCGCCCGGTTCCTGGTTTGGGATTGCACTGCCTGCGGCAGCGAAAACAGCATGCCAATCATAATGACCTCGATCACTCTTCTCATAGAATCTCCTGTTTTTATGCTTGTTAATATACAAAAAATTGCCGTTTATACCCATAGAAAAAACATCCGGGCGGCAAAAAAGTGGCGATGGTTGTGAAGAAATGCTTTTCAAATAGGGATCGATTTACTATATTAAATGGCTGACAAAGAAACCTATGAACCAATTAGATGGTGAATCACATGAAACAAAAGCAAACCATTACGCCGCATTCGCGGGTTGAGCAGATTGCCCTTGAAAAAAGTGGCCGGCAATTTATCTATCCGCCCAAAGAAAAGATCGCTGTCATCGAAGTCGAAAATTTCCCCATGCTCGGCAAGTTGACCGCATTGCGTTTTTTGGAATGGGTGCAATCAAGTCCAGCTGGTGTAATCTCCCTGCCAACCGGCAAGACTCCGGAGCACTTTATCAAATGGGTCATGCGATATCTGCGCGATTGGGACAAGGCGGAGATCAGAGCCGATCTCGAACGCGGCGGCGTCGATCCCGCGATAAAACCAGACCTCTCGGAACTTTCGTTTGTTCAAATTGATGAGTTTTATCCCATCAGCCCGACGCAGGTGAACAGTTTTTATCATTATATCAATCAGTTCTATATGCGTGGATTCGGATTGAACGCAAAACGGGCTCTGATGATCAATGCCTGGGAGATCGGTGTAAAAAACGGCATGACCCTCAACCAGGCCTTCCCGGATGACGTCGTTGATTTGTCGTTGCGTACCCGTCAGGCACAGAACCGCGTTGAAAGAATTCAAAAGGACATCATTCAACGCGTCGATCAGTACTGCAGCGAATACGAACATAAAATCCGCGAAATGGGCGGGATCGGATTTTTCCTGGGCGGCATCGGTCCAGACGGTCATATCGGCTTTAATGTGCGTGGATCCGATCATTTCTCGACCACGCGTCTGACCGCCACCAATTATGAAACCCAGGCTGCGGCCGCAACCGACTTGGGCGGCATCGAGGTCGCCAGAAACCGGCTCGTCATCACCATCGGCCTGGATACCATCACCTATAATCGCGATGCGGTCGCCCTCATCATTGCGGCCGGCGAAGCAAAAGCCAAAGTCATCAAAAATGCGATTGAAGAACCAGCGGATATCCTCTATCCAGCCAGCGCACTCCACAAGCTAAAAAATGCCCGCTTTTACATCACCCAGGGAGCAGGTGTACTGTTGACCGAAAGACGATACGAAAATGTCACCAGAATGGATCCGCTCCCCGATCATGAAATTGAACACATCGTGGTGGATCTGGCCAAAGAGCGCGGCAAAAAATTGCTGGATCTGACCGAAGCGGACTATCAAACCATTCGCTCCTCCGCGTGGGTGCTCAAAAAAAGCGGCAAAACGCCGCTTGATCTCGGAAAAATGGTGGGAGAACGGCTCAGGAACAAAATCAAGGATGGATTGGTGCCTCTGGAAGGACACACCTTCCTGCATACAGCGCCACATCATGATGATATCATCCTTGGTTATTGGCCCTACATCACCCATCTGGTGCGCAGTCCAAAGAATCACCACCATTTTACCTATCTCACCAGCGGATTCAACGCAGTTACAAACACCTATGCCAAAGGCTTGCTGGAGACCCTGCAGCATTTTCTCGAGACACCCCGTTTTATTGAGATGATGGAGGAAGGCTATTTCGATCCCAATTTTGAATTGGGCCGCGATCGCGACATGTACCAGTATCTCGACGGCATTGCCGCGCATAATGATTATATGAGAGCAGAAGGCGAAGCCCGGCGGCTGCTGCGCAACCTCATCTTCATTTTTGAAGAAAACAGCCTCGGACAACTCAAAAACCGCGTGTCGGAGCTGATCCTATACTTCAAAACCCAGTATCCTGGAAAAAAAGATCTGCCCTATATTCAACAGCTGAAGGGCATGATTCGCGAATGGGAGTCTGATCTTAAATGGGGACATCTCGGTTTTAATTCCAGCCACGTTCATCACCTGCGCCTCGGGTTCTATAAAGGGGAGATATTCACAGAAGATCCGCGTGTGGATCGCGATGTGGTGCCCATGCTGAATCTGCTCAAGGAAGTCAATCCCACGGTGGTGACCCTGGCATTCGATCCCGAAGGCAGCGGTCCGGACACCCATTACAAAGTGCTGCAGACCATCGCCCAAGCGCTGCAAATCTATGAAAAGGACAGCAAACGACACGATATCCAGGTGTGGGGATACCGCAACGTCTGGTTCCGATTCCATCCTTCCGAGGCAACGACCATGATCCCGGTTTCACTCAATTCTCTGGCGGTGCTGGAAGAGGTATTTACCACCTGTTTCGGGTCCCAGCGCAGTGCCTCCTTCCCAAGTTATGAACTGGATGGACCCTTCTCGCTGCTTTCGCGCAAGGTGCTGGTGGAACAGTATCAATTAATTAAATTGTGCATGGGCCGAAGCTTTTTCAACGAAAATGATCACCCGCGCATGCGCGCGGCACATGGAATGACTTATGTGAAAAAGATGACGCTGGAAGAGTTTTATGCCCAATCCATCGAACTGCGCAAACGCATGGAGAGCGCTGTATGAAAAGCGCGTGAAATCGCGGTCAGTCAAAGCGGTTAAAGTGCACCATGCCCATCCCAAGCGGCTGCAGCTGCCGGGTATGATGAAGGTATCCCAGCCAAAGAAATGCATCCGTAGCCATGTCGCGATTGACTGTGCAGAGCATGCCGCTTTGCAGGGAAGCGAAGGGGTGCATCTGAAGTTTCGAGTGTTGTTGTGAAAACAGGATATCCAAACCCGGGCTCAGGTAGGGGTACCAGGCGTCCGAGTCGGAGAAAAAAATCACGGGGGCTGTGCGCAAACTGAGCGGCGCGCCTTTGAAGGCGATGCTGACTTGACTGCGCCAATGCAGTCGCGTCGCAAGCGGATTTTGCAGGGTGAACGTGAGCAGCCATTTGCCACTGAATGTGATGCCTGCACCGATCGAAGGTGTGGTGGGTTCTGCACCATAAAGCAGGGAGGTTAGAAGCAGTCCGGTGCGCAAACCCTGAAGACTCCACCGCTTTATCATGATGCAATCCTTTGCTGTATTAATCAACCCATTGATTAGGCACCCAATAAAATAAGCAGTCGCAATTTAAGTTGCAAGGATATTCCAAATAATCAGGGCGGCTTATTTTTTCGCAAAAAATATTAGCCGCACGCACTTTATCAGCAGAAAGGAGGCACTTGCGTGGTACATTTCACCCCTATCGATTTCTTCTGGGCCATCGCCTACATCGTGTTGACGGTGCTCTCCGGCGCGTTCTTTTACAAATTGGGCAAAAGATCAGGCGCCGATTTTTTCCTGGCAGGACGCGGTCTGCCCTGGTGGCTGCCGGCAACCTCCAATTTTGCCACGCACACCGCCACCGACACGCCCATGTGGTTTTCAGGATTCGTCTATAAAAGCGGCATGTTCGGCGTCTGGCAATCCCTTTTCGCAGGCTGGTGCGCCATCAGCGCATGGGTCTCCACCCGCATTTTCCGGCGCTCGCTGGCCGGGACACAGGCGGAATGGCAAACCCTGCGTTTCAGCGGACTTCCCGCTGAACTTCTGCGCGGCTGGATAGCCGGGTGGCAGGTTGCCCTCAATATGTTCATCGCCGGTTGGGTCGGCGTCGCCATGGGCAACGTCTGTAAATGGGCCTTCGGCTGGCCGCTCTGGTACGGTCTGGTCTTTTTTTCCAGCGCCTGTGCCATTTATGCCATGTCCTCCGGCTTTTGGGGCGTCATCATCGCCGATGTGCAGCAGGGCATCACCATGCTCATAACAATCATTCTGGTCAGCATTTGGGGCTCCATCGCCGCGGGTGGACCGCAGGCGATCATCACCAAAATTCAGGAACTTGGCCGCCCCGATATGCTGAATCCTTTCCATTTCACCGGATGGGTCAGCGGCGACTATCCGTTGATGTGGCTGCTCACCATGATCGCTGTGCCGTTTCTGGGCGGTTTCGGCATGGCCACGCATTTTGACTGGTTCGTCGAGGCGCAACGCATCCAGTCTGCCAAAACCGTGAAAGCGGCGGCCTACAGCATCTGGTGGGGCGCTGCAGCGGTCATCGTCCGGAATTCCATCTGGGTGATTGCGGTGCTCGCTTTCTTTGTTCTCTATCCCAACCTCACCAGTGAATCGGATTATCAACTGGCCTGGTTCCGGATCGGATTCGAGTTCTTCCCGCCCGGTCTGGTCGGCTTTTTCTTCGCCGCCATTCTCGCCATTCATTTCTCGACCATCTCCGGCATTCTCAATCTCGGCGCCATGTATGCCACCCGCGATATTTACCATCATTATATGAATCCCAACGCCAGCGAAAAACAGATTATCTGGGTGGGCCGCTTGATGACTTTTGTCGTCCTCATCGGGTCCTTCTTCTTCGGCATCATGGTGGGAGAAAATGTCACCAAATGGCTCTTTTTCGCCCTTTGGCTCATGGTGGCAGGCACCTGGCTGCCCAATATCCTTCAGGTCGTCTGGTGGCGTTTTAATGGATGGGGATATCTTTCCGCCTGGATCGCCAACCTTGGCATCTGCTGGCTGGTAGTGTGGATTTTGCCCGCTTTTGGCATTTTAAAAGATCTGCCGCAATTCTACCAATTCTGGCTGCTGATGGCCCTGGTTGCCCTCGTCTACATCCCGGTCACCTTTCTCACAAAACCCGATGACATGGACCGCCTGGTCAAAGTCTATGTGCAAACCAGGCCCATCGGTTTCTGGGGGCCGGTGAAACGGGAAGCGCAACGACGCGGATTGTTGCAAAAGCTGGAAGAAATTGAGTTGGCGGCAGAAAAATATTCGGCAAAGGAGTGATGATATGGCCTGGATAAAACGTACATGGAAAGCCCACGAAGCGGACGAATGGACCAAGGAAGATTGGTTCGCCATCATTCTTTCGCCCCTCTCGTTCATTCTGATCACGTTTGGGCTCGCACTCAGCCTCTTTGGTCTGACATCCGGCTTTATCATGCTCGTCGCCGGAGTTATTGTCACAGCATTGATGTTCTGGATCATTGATCCAAAATTAAACGCGATCAGCTCGGACTATGAATCGAAACAGCACGAATATCTCAAGGATTTGGAGAATATTCAAAAATGGGAGAATAAATAATGGACCAGGGTTTGAGCGTGGTGATCGGCATGAGCGTGACCTATCTGTTCTCATTGGCCGGTTTGATTTTTGCATATGTCTATTACAAGCGCAATCAAAAATCATCATGAGGCTAGTTCGCAACTAAATGAGGAGAGAACCAGTCATGCTGGCTTTTTTAAACCTTCCCTTGCTTTATATTGGCCATCCCATCCTTGGCTATATTATTCCGGCCCTTATCCTGATTCTGTCATTTTGGGTGGCTTTTTCACTTTTCCGGCATTTTACCAAAGAATAGCAAAATAAAAATAGCCGGGATTCCCTGAATCCCGGCTATGAAACATGCCACATGGTGCTGCTATTGGATCAAACTGCTACCCGTCTGCAGCAGAGCCCCCCGGCAATCCTCACAAAATTCGTGCGTCTTCAGATCTATCTCTTCGACATAGGTTGACGCATTCAAGACACAGCCCATATTTTTGCAATGACGCAAACCAAATGTGTGTCCCAATTCATGAATGCATTCTTTGACCAGTCGTTCAACTACAAGTCCAGGTGCGGGAGGGAGGCCGTAAAATTCCGGACGCAAACGGTAAATGGAGACGATAGCACAAGGACCGTTGAGGTGAGCTTCGCCAAAGACAAACGTTAAAATCGGGATGAAGAGATCAAACGGGACAATGGCCAAAATCTTGTCGTCATTCAGGTCGCTTTTATTTTTCAATCCCAGCAGCAACTGCGATGAGTGATACTGCTCGCGCGCCACGTCATAGGCATATTGCGGATCGAACGGAAGCAACATCAATTCGGCCGGCCACGTTGTTTGCTGTTCAATGGCCGTAAAGAGACGATCCCGCGTCTCCGTTTTCAACTCGAGCAGAGGCACCACTTGCACGCGAGGCATGAGATCTACTTCCGCAATTGATATTTTTTAATTTTGTTGTAGAGCGTCACCCGGTCAATGCCCAGCGTAACAGCAGCCTTGCTGATGTTCCATCCGCTCCGCTCCAGAACATGGCGTATATGTCGTTTTTCAATCTCAGCCAACGAATCCATTTCTGCGCTCTCTTCCACGGGCTCACTGGATAATTGAAAAGGCAAATCCTGAGGCCGCAGATACGGAGGTTTACCAACCACCATGGCTCGTTCCACCGCATTCTCGAGTTCGCGTACATTACCCGGCCAGTGATGCCGGATTAAAAGATCCATCGCCTGCGGCGATATCTCCTTGATCTCCTTGTTCATGATCTTGGCATATTTGTTGATAAAATGCTGCGCCAACAGCGGAATATCCGAACGGCGTTCGCGCAAGGGCGGCAAGATAATGGTAAACACATTGATGCGATAGTACAAGTCCTCGCGAAAAGTGCCCTCCTCGACCGCCTTTTCCAGATTCTTGTTGGTCGCGCAGATCAAGCGGATATCGACATGAATCGTTTGATTGCCACCGACGCGCGTGAACTGCTTGCTCTCAAGCACCCGCAGCAATTCCATCTGCATCTTTTGACTGACATTGCCTATTTCATCCAGGAACAGCGTGCCGCGATCTGCCATCTCAAACTTGCCTTTGCGGCGACTCTGAGCACCGGTGAATGCCCCCTTCTCATGACCGAACAACTCACTCTCTAAAAGCGATTCCGCCAGAGCGCCACAATTAACCGGCACGACCGGGAAATAGCGTCTCGGACTGTGGCAATGGATGGCGCGGGCGATCAATTCCTTCCCCGTCCCGCTTTCACCACGAATCACAACCGTGGAATCAGAGGTGGCAACCGTACGCACCAACTCCATCACTCTTTTCATCTGCGGACTGTCGCCAATGATCTCTTCCATGCCAGCCAGGTGACTGATGTCCTGGCGTAACTGCAAATTCTCATTTTTGAGAGAGAGATGCTCAGCGGCATTGCGGATAAGGTGACTGAGATCGTCCGGATTGAAGGGCTTCACCACATAATCATAGGAACCCTCTTTGAGACTCTGAACAGCTGTATCCACTGAGGCATAGGCGGTCATGATGATGATGACAATCTCTTTGTTGACTTCACGAACCCTGCGCTGCAGCTCGAGGCCATCCATACCAGGCATCTTGATATCCAGTAACATGATATCCCAATGCGCCTTTTCTATTTGCTGCAATGCCTCGTAGGCATCTTTGGCTGTACCAACTTCATAACCATCTTCACGAAACCAATTGTAGAGCGAATTTCGTACCGATTCTTCATCATCGACTACGAGTAAAGAGATCGCCTGATTCATAACTTCCTCAAATGTCTGATATGACCTGTTTGCTGATTTTTACATCGCTGTCTGAAAGCGGTTTTCGCGGCAGGGTGCAAATAAAGGTTGTGCCCTGCTGCACCCTGGATTGCACCGAAATAAGGCCTTCATGCCGTTGGATGATTCCAAAGACGACCGCCAATCCCAGCCCAACGCCTTTCCCGTCTTTTTTGGTGGAGAAAAAGGGATCAAAAATGTTGGGCAATATCGCTTCTGGTATCCCCGTACCGGTATCCGATATGCATATTTTTACTTTGCTGTCATCTTCATCAGTTTCGGTACTAACGGACAAAACGCCGCCATTTTCCATGGCCTCAATAGCATTGACGAAAATGGCCAGAAGCGCCTGGCGGATCTGGCCGGCGTCACAAACGATGGAATCGTCGGATAGAAGGAGTTTTTTCTCGAGCCGTATCTCTTTGAGTTCCAGGTGATGATTCACCAACATGATGCTGGATTCGATCAGGACATGCAAATGCTCCGGCGCGAAATTTCCGCCTGTCTGTTTGGCAAAAATCAACATATTCTTGACAATGTCGCCGGAACGGGCCACTTCATTTTTTATAAAGGTGAGGTATTCGTGCAAGGATTTTCTCCGCTCGGGCGTCAATTCTTCATCCCGTAACAAGCGCAGCGACAAATACGCATAATTCAAAACGCCGGCCAAGGGATTGTTGATCTCATGCGCCACCGTCGCCGAAAGTTTGCCGAGCGACGCC
>CAUJEL010000082.1 GCA_963169875.1 Candidatus Zhuqueibacterota bacterium | reverse complement strand
TTTTGATAAGCTGGGTCTCTTTTCAATGCTCGATTATCTTATTTTAAACGGTAAACACTAACTTCTGGAACCGCCGTATACGGAACCGTACGTACGGTGGTGTGAGAGGCGTCAGGGGTAATCCTGACGCCTACTCGATTGGAAATGCCTGAGATGAGAGCGAAAAGCGTAAGTTGGTTCCTGTTGCTGTGGATTGCGGGTTTTACCACATCCTCTCAGGGCCAGCCGCCGGAAATGCGGCCGGCCATAAAATTGGCGCGCCTGAAATATGGCGGCGGCGGCGATTGGTATAACGATCCGTCCATGATCCCGAATATGCATCAGTTTTTACGTTCGCGCACCAATCTCCAGACCGCGAAAGAGGAAGCGCGCGTCTCCTTGATGGATGAAGCCTTATTTGCTTATCCCCTTCTATTTATGACCGGGCATGGACGCATATCATTCTCTGAGCAGGAAGCCCAGCGGCTGCGCGCCTATTTGCTCAATGGCGGTTTTTTGTTTGCGGATGATGATTATGGCATGGATGAACATTTTCGCCGCGAAATGAAAAAAGTATTCCCGGACAAAGAGCTGCTCGACATACCATTTTCTCATCCTGTCTTTCACGCGCTGTATGCCTTTACGGCGGGATTGCCCAAGATTCATGAACATGACGGCGGTCCTCCGCGGGGGTTGGGTTATTTTCACCAGGGCCGGCTGGTGGTTTTTTATGCATTCAATACCAACATCTCTGATGGATGGGCCGATGCGGATGTGCATGGCGATCCCCCTGAAAAACGCGAACAAGCGCTGCGAATGGGTGCGAATATCATCATTCACGCGCTGACACATTGAGTCCTTATGGAAATGAAACATGTACACTGAATGGTTGAATAAACTGGCGTACTATCGCGAAAGCGCCAAGAATGTATATCTCTTCACCACCCTGTCGCGTTGGTGCTGGATCACCGTGCTGACCGCAGGCGCCTTGATCTTGTTGCAAGGATTTGTCCTTTTGCCTGTCTGGGCCCGGGTCAGTCTCCTGACCGCGTGCGCGCTCTTCGTTACGGCTCTGTTTTTGCATCTGGCCGGCAAAGCCCTTCTGGCGCGATTTTTCCAGCCCCATAAACCCTCCTTGAATGACGTCGCGCTTCACCTTGGCGCCCGGCATCCCCAGCTGCACGATCGGCTGGCAAACGCATTGCAGTTGGCCGAAATGGACGAAATGCAACGGTCCCTGGTGTCTGCCGACCTGATTGATGGCGCCATCCGCGCGATTTCTCCCGAGGTGGAGAACGTCGATTTTCGCCAGGATATCGACCGCAAACCGCTCGGATTGGAGTTCCGCCGCTTGTTGGTCGGCATTTGCAGCATGGCCGTGTTGATCGTCATTTTCCCGAATGTTTTCTGGCAGGGAATGAGCCGTTCTTTCTCGCCCCTTGCCGAGATGAACCGGGCGGATCAATCAGCAATAAACGTTATGCCGGGCAATTGCACGGTCAACCGCGGCGCGGATGTCACCATCCGGGCCTGGATGGCCACACCTTTTGTCGCCCCGCTAAAACTGGAAATATCACGTTTTGGCCACACCGAACTGGTTGAAATGCACAAGAGTGCGGGGGACACATTTGCCTACACGCTCCTCTCTCTGAAGGATTCGCTGCGCTATGCTGTTTTACATCCATCACAACGCAGCGCATCTTTCAAGATCGATGTTTACGATTTGCCGTTGATCCGGCAGCTGCAGGTTCGCGTGACACCGCCGTCGTACAGCGGCTTGCCGCCGGTTGATCTGGACACCAATGTGGGTGATATCAGCGCGCTGCAAGGATCCCGGATCGAATGGAAGGCGGTCGCCAACAAGCCCATACAGTCCGGCTGGTTACGATTTGGCCAGGGAAGTCCCCTGGCGTTGGAGGTCGAGGGAATAAATGCCCGTGCCGCGTTTACTTTGTCCTCTGAGGATACCTACCATTATGAGTTAATCGACCACGAAAATCTTCATAGCCAGGATCCCATAACGTATCATATTGGTATCGTGCCTGATCAACATCCCTTCGTGCGTATTCTTGTTCCTGGCCGGGACATCGACCTCGGCGAGGATATGCTGCTGCCGTTGGTGATCCAGGCGCAGGACGATTATGGTGTTTCGCGGCTTTCCCTGGTCTATCAGGTTCTGGCGGATGCGGATGCGGAGATCGACTCTTCGCGGTTTATCCGGCAGGATCTGGCGTTGTCGGGGCCGCTGCGGGAGCAGAGAAATGTGGCGTTTAATTGGGATTTATCCAATTCCCCCCTGCTGCCTGAAGAAGTCCTGGTTTATTACGCAGAAGTGCGAGACAATGATATCATCCGCGGGCCGAAAAGAGGCCGGAGTGAACTGTATCGCGCGCGATTTCCATCCATCTATGAACTGTATGATGAAATTGCACAGAGTCAGGATCAGTCCATCGCCGATCTCGAGCAGACGTTTGCCAAGAGCAAAGAATTGAAAAAACAGCTCGAGGATCTGACGTTGGAGATGAAACGCGCCGACGAAGTGGATTGGCAGAAAAAGCAACAAATCGATGAAACCCTGAAGCAGCAAAAAGAGATCGAAAGAAATTTGCAAGAGCTTTCGGATCGTCTTGATGATATGGTCACCAAGATGGAAGATCATCAACTGCTCTCTCAGGAGACGATGAAAAAGTATGAAGAGCTGCAGCAGTTGTTCAAAGATATCATGACGCCGGAACTGCAGAAGACCATGGAAAAAATCGCCGAGGCCATGCAGAAGATGGATCCGAATCTGCTGCAAAAAGCGATGGACGAACTCAAGATGTCGGAAGAGGCGATCAATAAAAATTTGGAGCGAACCATCTCTTTGTTAAAAAAGCTCAAGATGGAGCAAGAGGTTGATCAGGCCATCCGCATGCTTCAGGAAATGGAAGCGCAACAGGAGAAGATAGCTGATCAAGCCCGGCAGAATTCGGCGGAGGAACGGCAAAAACTCTCACAGGAACAGAATGAATTACAGCAAAAGGTTGACCAGCTCGATAAGAATCTAGACGCATTGCAAAAGCAAATGGCCGAACAACCGGGCATGCCGCAAGAGGAGATAGAAAAAGCCCGCCAGGAACTCGACAAGGCCGGGGTTGGAGAGCAGATGGACGCCATGCAGCAGGCCATCGCGCAATCGAAAACGGAAAAAATGGCGGCGATGTCGCAGCAAATAAAATCCGGCATGCAAAATTCCCGGCAGCAGTTGCAGGCGGCCAAAGACATGATGAGCGGTGCCATGCAGCAGCGCGCCATGCGCGCCTTGCAGCAAGGCATGAAAAATTTGCTGGCTCTGTCGCAAATGCAGGAAAATCTCATGCGGGAGACCGGCGCCCTGCCTGCGACCAGTGCCCAGATACCCCGGGCCGCGGAAAAGCAACAGCAGCTTCAATCCAGCCTGGAGCGGGTCATCAACGATATGTACGAAGCGTCCAAGTCGGCCTTTGGCATCAGTCCGCGCATTGGCAGCACGCTGGGCCAAACCCACCAGACCATGAAGAATGCGCTGCAGCACTTTGAAAACCGCTCGCTGGATGCCGCCGGCCAACAACAGGGCAGAGCCATGTCCGGATTGAATGAGGCGGTTATGCAAATGGACGCTGCCATGCAATCGATGATGAAGGGCGGGGGGGGCGGCATGAGCATGGAACAATTCATGCAACAGATGCAGGGCCTGGCCAATGGTCAGCAGGGGCTTAATTCTCAAACCATGGGGATGATGGGACAGGGACAGCAGATGTCGCTGGCGCAGCAAGCGGCCTTTTCGCGGCGGGCGTCGCAGCAGGGACAGATTCGCAAATCCGTCGAACAGCTCGCCGCGGAAGCGTCCAATCTATCCGAGATTCTGGGCGACCTGGAACAGATGGCGGCGGACATGAAGGAGGTGGAAAAAGATTTCACCAACCAGGCCGTGAATCGTCAGACCATTCAGCGTCAGAACCGGATATTATCGCGCATGCTGGATACGCAAAAGTCCGTCAGAGAACGGGAATACAGCAGAAAACGAAAAGCCGAAACTGGCAAGGAATATGCGGTGTTTCGTCCCGGAGAATTACCGGATGATTTTGGTGAAAGAAAAGCGCAGCTGCAGCAGGATTTGTTACGGGCGAAGAAAGAGGGGTATTCCCGGGATTATCTGGAATTGATTCGCAAGTATTTCGAGGCCTTGAGTGAGAGAGAACAGTAGACAACATCGGCAAAAAACAACCATGGCCTGGATGATATTCGCAGTCGCCGTGCTATTAAACAGCGGCATGGTCCCGCGTGCGGCTGCACAGAAGGACGCGGATGGACGGATGTTGCTGCAAATGGCGCAGCAGCTGGAAATGGGCGGACGCCTCGACCAGGCGGCGGAACTCTATGCGCGCGCAGCCCGGTCCCGGGAATATCAGAAAGATTTGCACGCGTATCTGGGCGCAAAGAGGTGCTGGCAGCAGCTGAAAACACTGGATCCGTGGAAATCCCTGATTCTTGATTTGCAGACGCAACATCGAGATCTTCAATTTGAAACCGATCTGGCGGAGATCGAGTACCTTGCAGGCGAACAGGAAAGCGCTGCCAGGCGGTGGCGGGATGTGGCGGTTAACAATCCGGTCAATGAACGCGCGTATCTGCTGGTTGGTGCGGCTTTTTTGGAGTATCAGCTTTACAACGATGCGCAATGGTTGTATGAACGCGGCCGCAAGTCCTTCAAGGACGCGGATAAATTTTTTTTCGAGCTCGTGCACGTCTATCAGGCCCAGGGCGAATACCAAAAGATGTGCCAGGAATATGTTACTTTTTTGCGAAAAAACCCAGCTCAGATCGGGTTTGTTCAAGCCCAGCTTTTATCGCTGACCAGCGAGGAGGCCGTTTTTAACCCCGTTGTGCGGGCGCTTGAAGAATTTCTCAAAAGCGACAAGTCATTCACTGCGGCGGGTCATCGTATTCTGGCGGCCCTCCACACTCAGAAGAGACAATACCGCGAAGCTCTGGACCATTATGCGGCGCTGGAGCGGCAGCTGATCGAACAGAGCAACGCTGAATTCGGACAATACTATATTACGTTTGCCACGGTGGCGATGAATGATGGCGCCTATGCAGAGGCGCGCGAAGCACTGGAGCGCGTCATCACGCAGAAGGAATCGGACCAGCCCATGCGCACCAGAGCCGCTTTTGCAAAGGCGCAAATATTGGAAAAAGAAAAAAAGTATGATCTGGCCATTGACGCCTATGAATCCTTTATCGCCGATTATCCCCAGTGGCCGGATATGCTGGAAGTGTTAACCCGGCTGGCGACGCTGTATTTTGACATCACCTTTGCCATCGACAAGGCGGAATCCACCTATCTTCGCATACTCAAACAGCAGCCGCTGCCATTGAATTTCCGTCTCATGGCGGAACAAAAGCTCGCGGAATGTCAAATTGCACGCGGGGATTGGGTGGCGGCGCAACACTATTTATCCAGGTTAAAGCAGGACGCCCCGGCTGCATCACCCTACCGGCAACAATCGGACCTGATGCTGGCAGAGCTGGAATTCTATCGCGGCCATGCCAACACAGCCATGGAAAAATTAGGCCAGCAAATCAACCTCAGCGACATAAAGAATTCGGCGGCGATAGATACCGTTAAAAACAACATACTGGAGCTCTATTTTTTTCTGCGCGAAAATCAGCAGGATTCTGCCGGATTAGCCATCATCGGCAGGGTGAAATGGCTGCAAAAACAGCGTCAATACGCCGCGGCTTACGATACGCTGTATCTTTGGGCGCAACAGCGCAAAAACACACCGTTACAGGAAGAAACCAGTTTTTTGCAGATTGCTCTTTTGCGCCAGATGGGCCGCTATGAGGAGGCGCTCAGCGTGTGTCAGGCATTCGTGCAGGAACCATTTCCTGGACGCGCGGATTTGGCGTTGATGACGCTGGCGGAGGTGTATGAAGATATGGCAGATTCGCATCAGGCGCAACAAATATATGAATCTTTTCTGGAAAAATATCCGCAAAGTATTTATATTGAACAAGTGAGGGTTCGCATCCGTCAATTGGAAAAGCGCCCTTTATAGCCATACAAAAGAGGATATCCTGTTGAGACGTGCCATCTTTATAGCAGCCCTGTTGTTTTTTGTGTCGATTGGCCACGGGCAAAAAATATTAATAAACATGGATTTAAAGCAATCTGATCACCTTAAGGCCTATGGCGTCGCCTATGCGGCGCTCGAAAGTGGCGTGTCTGTGGAGTGGCTGTTGAATTATCGCGGCGGATCTTTCCTGATGGACTATTCAGCCGCCATCGAGCGCCTGCTGCGGATCAGAGGCGTTGCATTTTCTGTTATTAATGGCGCTGAGGCGGGCGCGATTTATGCCGTTATTGAGCAGGAAAACATGGATGTGGTCTTGCTGGAGAAAGCCCCTGCTGTGGCCATCTATGCGCCGCCCAACAAGCAGGCCTGGGATGACGCCGTGATGCTGGCCCTCGACTATGCAGAGATCCCCTATACGCTTCTATGGGATGAAGAGGTCATCCAGGGCGACCTGCAAAAATTTGATTGGCTGCACCTGCACCACGAAGATTTTACCGGGCAATACGGCAAGTTTTATGCGAATTACCGTAATGCGGACTGGTACAAGGACGAGATGGCAAAAAACAGGGCGATGGCGAAAAAACTGGGGTTTGCCAAAGTATCGAAAATGAAACTGGCCGTTGTTCTGGCCATCAGAGAATTTGTCGCGGGCGGGGGATTTCTTTTCGCCATGTGCTCGGCGACCGATTCCTTTGATATCGCACTCGCAGCCGCCCGGGTGGATATTGTGGATGTTCCTTTTGATGGAGATCCGGTCGAGCCCAACGTCCAAGACAAGCTGGATTTTTCCATGACTTTTGCGTTCGAAAATTTCAGGCTGGAAGCGAATCCACTCATCTATGAGTATTCGGATATAGATATTCCTCCCTCCTATGCGCCTGTATCCAGAGGGGCGGAAGGGGATTATTTTACCTTGTTTGAGTTTTCTGCAAAATATGATCCGGTCCCGACCATGTTGACGCAAAATCATGTGGCCGCGATCAAGGGATTTATGGGCCAGACGACCGGCTTTAAAAAGAATTTGATCAAATCCACGGTGACGATCATGGGAGAAGCGGAAGGCACCGAACAAGTTAAATATTTGCGGGGAAATTTCGGGCGCGGGACGTTCTCTTTTTATGCCGGGCATGATCCCGAAGACTATCAGCATTTCGTGAATGACCCGCATACACAACTCGTCTTGCACAAAAATTCACCAGGATACCGGCTCATCCTGAATAATATTCTCTTCCCGGCGGCGCGAAAAAAAGAGCTGAAGACCTGACAGGATGCGGACCCATGACAGAGCGGTGGCATAAATCAGATCTTTCCGAGGCACATCCCGCAGAGCCGTATGAGGCCCTGGCTCAGATCTATGACCAGGTGATGGACCATGTTGATTATCGACACTGGGCGCACTATATTCTCAAACTGGCCCTGCTGCATGGCAAAGAGCCCGAATTGATTCTTGACGTCTCCTGTGGTACAGGAAGCCTTGATCGAGCGTTGAGCATGCACAACCTCAAGGTATTGGCCTGTGATGCCTCTCTGGCCATGATTCGGCGCGCCCGGCAAAGGGAACAACAGAAGGCGCAGCAGGTCCTCTATTGGTGCTGCGATATGCGGCGATTGAGTCTGCGCATTCAAGCCGACGTCATTCTCTCTCTGTATGACAGCATGAATTATCTTCTCGAGGCGGACGATTGGATCAGGACATTCATGGAAGTGCACCGGCGTCTCAATCCGTCCGGTCTTTTCATATTTGACATCAGCACCCTGCATAATTCGCTGGAGACGTTTGCAGATTACCTCCACGAAGAAAGAACAAGCGGTGGCTATTACAGGCGCACATGTTATTTTGATGCGGCGGCCTCTATACAATATAATTATTTCACCATCTATTTGCACAATACCGCGGAGATGGCCTACTCTGAAGTGCATCGTCAACGCATCCGCTCCCTGGAGCAGGTGGATCAACTCATCTCACAAACGCCCTTTAAGCGCGTGGGTACCTATTCGGATTTTTCCCTGAAACCAGGCAGCGAAAAAGCGGACCGGGTACATTATGTTTTGCAGAAGAGAGACGATTAATGTGAACGTGGAGCACGGTTCAATGGTAGAGATGCAAAATGTAAGAATTACCTATGCCAATGGTGAGGGCGTGGAGCAGATTAACCTCCGCGTGGCGCAGGGAGAATTCGTGTTTTTAGTCGGTCCGAGCGGGGCAGGCAAGTCCACCTTGTTAAAAGCTCTTTATATGGATATACTGCCCAGCGAGGGGCATGTGCGCATAGGGAATTATAATTCATTGTTTATCAAAAAGAAAGACATTCCCTATCTGCGCAGGAAACTGGGCATAGTATTTCAGGATTTCCGGCTTTTTATGGATCGCGATGTTTTTGATAATGTGGCCTTCACCCTAAAAGTTATCGGAACCCGAAGAAAAGAAATCAAACGACGGGTTTTGCGGGCCCTGGCGGATGTTGGCTTGAGTCACAAGGCGCGAAAAATGCCCTACGAGTTGTCGGGTGGCGAACAGCAGCGCGTGGCCATTGCCCGGGCGATCGTGAATGAACCGTTTCTGCTGCTGGCCGACGAACCGACCGGCAACCTCGACCCGGAAACCGCGGCCAGCATTATGGATGTTCTTGAACGTATTAATACGCGCGGGACAACCATTCTCATGGCTACGCATAATTTCGAAATGGTGCGCCGCTATCGTGGCCGGGTCGTGCAGAT
The DNA here is from genome assembly GCA_963169875.1 of Candidatus Zhuqueibacterota bacterium. Lineage (GTDB taxonomy): Bacteria > Zhuqueibacterota > Zhuqueibacteria > Residuimicrobiales > Residuimicrobiaceae > UBA2214. The sequence goes on along the minus strand of CAUJEL010000082.1, from coordinate 33,955 downwards.
TAAAAATGGTCAGTTGATACTTTAACTTGAGAGCAAACATGAGATTGCGCTATCTGTTGGAAGAAAGCAGAGACGGCTTCCGGCGCGCCTGGGGATCGTGCGTGCTTTCCATTCTTACGGTTGCTTTCTTCCTGACGCTTCTTGGTTTTTTGACGTTGATTTCGGCGAACATTTCCTACTTTAAAAGCAGGCTGAATGAGCAGTTGCAAATGCAGGCCTTTATCTCCAACACGTTGGATGACCGCGGCATTGCCGCGCTCGCTGACAAATTGCGTCGAATCCCCGGCGTCATAAAAGTGCAATTCATCTCCAAGGACGATGCCGCACAGGCCTTTGAACATGAATTCGGAAAAGAGATGTTTTCGGTGTTGCAGGAAAATCCCTTGCCGGCCTCTTTTACTCTGCTGTTGAGCGGTCAATACAACCATGAAGCCGGCATTGAGCAAATCGCCGCGGAGATCAAGCAGCAGCCGGGCATCGATGAAGTCGTCTACCATTTTAAAACATGGCTGCAGCTGCAACGCTATGCCAGCCTGGCGAATACGACGAGCTGGATCTTGCTTTTATTTGTGACGGTTGGTTCCCTGTTTGTTATTTCCAACAACATCCGTCTGGTGATAGCGGCAAGGCAGCATATCATCTCGACAATGCGGATGGTCGGCGCGACGGCCGCATTTATTCGAACCCCGCTTTTTATCGAGGGCACTTTACAGGGGATGATCGGGGGCGGAATCGCCGCCATGGCGCTGTTTTTTCTGTTCGAATTTATCAATGCGACCGTGCCGGGCGTTGTTACCGTTCCTGGACATATTCTGGGAATTTTAATACTTTTGGGCGCAGCCCTGGGTCTGTTGGGAAGCGCCCTGGCTGTGCGAAAATACCTGTGAAGCCAGGCTTGACGGACGAATCTGAAGAAAAGGAAATTTCTCTTGACTGGGCTCATATTAATCACTAATTTTTAGGTCGGTTAAAAGGATATTTTTTGCAGAGACTCATGGAAATAGCTGAACTGACAGAACGCGAGCGACAGGTTTTCATCTCTATTGTGCAATGTTTCATTGAAAGCGCAGAGCCGGTCGGTTCACGATATCTGGCTAAAATTGCTGAACTGAATTTGAGCCCGGCGTCCATAAGAAATGTGATGATGGATCTGGAGGAAAAAGGGTTGATTGCGCAACCCCATACTTCCGCGGGCCGGATACCGACCGATATCGGCTATCGTTTTTATGTCGACAGCCTGATGCGAAATGTGCGCCTCACCCCCAATGCCCGGCGTTCGATCATGGAGCAGCTGAGCCGGTTTTCTGAAGATGTCGATATGATCATCGACAAGGCCTCGCACGTACTCAGCGACATCTCCAGTCAATTGGGGGTGGTGCTGGCGCCGCGATTTAATCAGGGGCAGCTGGAAAAAATCGATTTAATATCGGTCTCTGAAAGCAAAATACTGGTGGTTCTGACCATCAAATCCGGACTGGTAAAAACCATCATCGTTGAAGTGGATCAGAATGTGCCGGCGAGCCTACTGGACGGTGTCCGGCTGCTGCTGAATGAACGGTTACACGGCATCACGGTTGAGGATTTTCAGGGATCTTTTGATGAGCGCTTTTCGGACCTGGATGATGAAAGCAAAAAGGTGCTGCAACTTATCAAAAGCAAGACGGACAGGCTCATCGGCATTGAATCTCCTGTGGACTTTCACATCACCGGCGCTGGACGAATTATTCAGCAGCCCGAATTCGCGTCCCAGGAACGGGTGGGGGTTTTTCTAAATCTGATCGACCGGCGCGATCTCTTGTTGCGCGTATTGAATGAATCCGGAAGCAGCGGGGTGTCGATCGTGATCGGAGAAGAAAACAAACAGGATGTGTTGAAAAACTGCAGCGTTATCACCACCACCTATAACATGGCCGGAGCGACCGGCACCATCGGGGTTATCGGCCCGACGAGAATGCAGTATGCAAAGATCATCAGCCTGGTGGAGTTTATGGCTGAGACTTTGGGATATTTATTGGGAAATCAAAAAGCAGAAAGGTAGTGTTTGCAGATCGATGCAAGAAGTTGAACGTACACATGAATCCATGCCTGAAGAACAGCAACCGCAGCCCGAAGCAGAGGTCCCGGTGACCAGCGAATCCCTGGACGCCGAGTTGCAGAAGCAGTTGGATCTCCTGAACAGTGAAAACCTCAAGCTGAAGGATCAATTGCTGAGATCGCGGGCGGAATTTGAGAACTATCGCAAACGCAATGATCGCGATCTCGGTCAATTGATTCAAAATGCCAACAGTGATCTGGTCAGCCGGCTGTTGCCCAGCCTTGACGATCTCGACCTCATCCTGGCCAACATGGAAGCCACCTCCGATCCTGCCGCGCTGATAAATGGAATCCGCCTGTTTCAGAAAAACCTGTTCAAGATATTACAGGATGAAGGATTGCAGCCGATGAATGCCGTCGGCCAGGAATTTGATCCGGAATATCATGATGCGCTTTTACATATTGATGTCGAGGATACGGAATCGAACAAAGTGGTCGAAGAACATAAGAAAGGATATCTGTTCAAAGATCGTATTTTGCGCCACGCACAGGTTGTTGTCAGCAAATAGCGCATAGTGCATCACAACGTGCAGATGAGAAATGAAATGGCAGATCAAGATTTCTATGATATTTTAGGTGTGAACCGCGACGCTGATGCAGAGTCGATAAAAAAGGCGTATCGCAAGCTGGCCATGGAATATCATCCAGATAAAAATCCTGGCGATAAAAATGCAGAAGACAAATTTAAAGCCATCGCCGAAGCATACGCCGTCCTCTCGGATCCCCAGAAACGCCGGGAATATGATCAGTGGGGCCGCGGCGGATCCCGCGGCGCGGGCGGGTTTGGCGGTTTTGAGCGCGGCGGCTATGCCGATCCGTTCGATATATTTCGTGAAGTTTTTGGCGGTGGATTTGGCGACATTTTTGGCATGGGCGGCGGTGGCAGAAGATCAACGGTGCAACGCGGCTCCGATTTGCAGGTTCGCTTGAAACTGGATCTGGAAGAGATCGGCAAGGGTGCTTCGAAAAAAATAAAAATCAAAAAACAGGTCCGCTGTGAAAAATGCAGCGGAACGGGCGCCAAAACGGGCACTTCCATGGTCACCTGCCCCCAATGTCAGGGGCGCGGAGAAGTGGCATACCGCCAGGGTTTTTTCACCATCAGCAGAACCTGCGGCAAATGTCTGGGAGAAGGCAAGATCATCGAAAATCCCTGTCCCGCCTGTGGCGGTGAGGGGCGCGTCCGCGGCGAGGCGACGCTGGAAGTGGAGATTCCTGCGGGCGTTGCGGAGGGTCAATACCTGACGATTCGCGGCGCCGGAAATATTGGACCGCGCGGGGGGCCCAATGGCGATGTGCTGGTCATCATCGAAGAAAAGCCCCACACTCATTTTCAGCGCCACGGCAATGATGTCCTGTATGAATTGCTGGTGAGTTTCCCGCAACTGGCGTTAGGCGATGAAGTGGAGGTTCCAACCCTTGGCGGCAAAGCGCGTATCACCATTGCCGCAGGCACACAAAGCGGAAAAATACTGCGCATGCGCAATAAAGGCATCCCCGGGCTGAATGGCGGGATTGGCGATCAGCTCATTCGCATCACCGCCTATACCCCGACAAAATTGACCGAAAAAGAGAAGACTCTTTTGGCTGAATTAGCCAAACATGAAAATATTTATCCGCAGAAAGAGGACAAAAGTTTCTTTGAAAAAATGCGAGAGGCCATTCGTTAAGATATGTTGGACTTTAGTGTTCAAGAGAGGCGCTTCGTCCTGTTTTTATTGGGATCATTTTTGATCGGTTGCGCGGTGAATCTGTACCGCCAGACGCAAAGCAGCAGTGCTTTGAGCGCCTGGCATATTCAACAAAATGAACTGGCGCAGAAAATCAACAGCATGCCCGGGATTCATCCCGAGCGGGCCGCCACAACACAACCGGCGCAAGGGGTGTATTTGTCCAACACCTTGCTGCAGCGCAAAAATCGCCTAATTACGAAGATCAATCTCAATAATGCATCTTCCGAAGAAATGCAACAACTAGAGGGCATCGGACCAGCGTTGGCCAGCCGGATTATCGCCTTCAGAGAAGCCAACAACGGGTTTTCTTCCATCGAGCAGCTGCAGCAGGTCAAAGGAATAGGACCGAAAACCCTGGCGCGCATCCGGGATCGGGTATGCGTCAAGTGACCGGCACCACGGCACATGGTGGTTAAGGCAACGAGGATCCAAGAAAACAGCCAATAAGAGCAAAGGGGCTTGACATGATGGAAAATTCTAACACCCAGCTAGGATTAATGATAAGCGGCGACACGCTTTTCTTTGTGGAAGCGACAACAGGGCAACCCCAGCGGTTGTTGACTGCCGACGTCATGCACCTCGGTATTCCCTTTGATGTACAGGCTTTTGGTGATCCGGACATGGCCGTCCATTTCTCGAACAGCATTAATCAATTGCTGGACCGATTTGCCATTTCCGCCAAGACCGCATCGGTGTGTCTCGACCGGCGGCTGGTTTTGCTGAAAAGGTTGCGGGTTGACCAGGATCTTCGCGAAACCGACATTCGTCAACAAATCGAATGGGAATTGGAGCAGGTCTTGGTCGCCCCCCGGGATGAGTATCATGCCAACTATGAAAAATTCAGGCATGAACGCGATCATTATGACCATATTGTGGTCGCGGTCGTTCGCAAAGCCGTTATTGCATTCCTTCAGAACATCATCAAGGCCACGCCGCTGAAATTACAGCAGGTGGATGTGGAACTCCTGGCGATGATCCGAGGCATGTCTGCCCTTAAACTTGAATTCCATGCGCTCTCCGCTTTGATCGAGATTGAGCCGACCTATGCTTCGGTGACTTTGCTAAAAAATCAATGTTTCCTCAGCCAGGGCGAAATCAAATATGCCGCAGCGCAGCTGACCGATTCCAATAGCGAACAGATCGCCACGCTGATTAATGATGAAATCCTGCGTCAGCTCGACACCCTCGGCGATGAAGTTTTATTGAAAAATGTTGAGCAATTATTTCTCATCAATTCCAATATTCCGTCCGGTATCATCTATGGATTGCAGCGTTTGCAGCGCAATGCCTTGGTGCAGATCGTTGCCCCCCTCGAAAGGCTCGAACATTCGCTCAGTCTTGAGGCAGAGCAGCTAATCAAAGATAATCCCGGGCGCATTTTGCCTTTGTTGGGACTTTTACGGTCATGATTACAAGTTTTCGCAGCTCGTGTAATAACCCTGGAATTGTGTCATAACATCTTGAGGGGTGTTTATGAATTTACTGATCGATCAGCGAGAGGATTCTGGCGAAAAACGCCAGGAATGGACGCCACCCATCATGGACGCGCCCCCGCCTCCAGTTAGTGAAGAACCCGCAACCGCGAAGCCGCCGGCAACAGAGGCGCCCCTGGATTATTATCAGTTTGATGACAGTGAGGGACGGAAGAGAAGCATTTTAGGCCCCCTCATTGTCATACTGGGACTTTTAGGCGCGATCGTTGCCGCCGCCTATTATGGATTTTTCTATAAATCTGAGGATTTGCGCGGCTATGCGCCGGCGACGGTTCAGACGGAGACACAGCCGGAACCAACCCGTCCTGTGGTTGAAAGCACACCAACGGAACCAACGCCCGCCATGGCAGTGCCTGCTGAGACGGGTGTGCCGCCGCAATCCCAGGCACAGGCCCCGCCTGCGCTGCCGGACTATGACGCCGGGCAAGGCCCGCTTCAGGCCGCCATGCAGCTGATCACTGCGGTCAGCGCGGCAAGGCCGCAAGAGGTGCGGCTCACCACGCTCATCATGGACGAAAGTTCGTTTTCCGCCGAGGTATCCTCCGAAAGCCGCGCGGATATTGAAAATTATTTCGCCGCGCTGCAGACAAAAGTCCCCGGGCAACTCTCTTTTTCACCCTCCAGCGGCTATTACACCGGCGTCCGCGCGTTGATCAATGGTACTTTTGCGGATATCAACAAGACGCTCCAGGCCGCAACCGGGGAAGCAGACCTCAAAAGCCTGAAAAAAGAGTTGCGCCAACTGGCGGTTGAGAACAGTTTTAAATCACCCGAAATCACTTTCGGGAAGGCGGTTGTGCGGGAAAACCGCAACAGTACCCCCATTTTTATCAAGGTGGTCGGGTCGGAGCGCGATTTCGAAGCGTATGGCCGTGCGATTGCGCAGCGCTATCCCTATCTGACGCTCCACAAAATTATTCTGATGTTGAAACCGGCCGAAAAGGTGACAGGTGTGTTCCGGCTGGAATTTGTCAGCGCCTTGTGAGCGGGCGATGCCGGGGTGTGCACAAAAAACGATAGAGGACTAGAATAAATTGCGGATAATTTCCGGCCGCTATGGAGGCCGGCGCCTGCAGTCCGTGAAAGGGGATTGGCTGCGCCCGACATCTGATCGTAATCGCGAGTTCATTTTTTCGTATCTAGGCAATTGGATTGCGGATACTTGCGTGCTCGATCTTTTCGCCGGAACGGGTGCGCTGGGAATAGAGGCCATGAGCCGAGGGGCCGGCGCCGTCACTTTTGTGGATCAAATGACCGCGGCTGTTCGCGTCATCGAGCGAAATCTGCGCGATCTGGACATTGAGGGACAGGTTTATCATCGGGAGGCCCTTTCGTTTCTCAAATTTGCAGCGAAGAAGGGTATGCAATATGACCTCATTTTTTGCGATCCTCCCTACCGCTATCAGGAAACAGAACTTTTAATGTCCATGGTGATGGCCGGGCCGCTGGCGCCCACGGGGCTCTTTGTTTTTGAAACCGGATCGCGGGAGAAATTGCCGCGCTTTGAAGAATGGGATATTCATAAAGACAAGTCCATGGGTGATACCAGAATTATTTTTTTCGGGATGAAAAATGGCCGTCAAAATTGCGATCTATCCGGGATCGTTTGATCCAATCACGTATGGACACATTGACATCATCAAACGCGCGAGCCAGCTGTTTGATCAGGTGATTGTCGCGGTGGCGCGCAATATCAGCAAAACGCCCATGTTTGATGAGTCAGAACGCATGGAGATGGTTCGCGAAGCCGTGACAGAGATGCCGACGGTCGCGGTTGACAGCTTTCAGGGCCTGCTGGTCGACTATGCGCGTGAAAAAAAGGCGCAAGCCGTCATCAGGGGCTTGCGCGCGGTGACCGATTTCGAGTTCGAGCTGCAAATGGCCCTGGTGAACCGGAAATTGGACGAACACTTGATAACCGTGTTCTTGATGCCCCACGAAAAATACTCCTATTTGAATTCAAGCATTGTTAAGGAATTAATCAAATTTAACGGGGATGTGAGCAGTTTTGTGCCACCCCATGTTCAGGAAAAATTATTGATGAAGATGAGGCGAAAATGACCATTCTTGAGACGATTCAGCAGAAAGCCCAACAGAATTATAAATCCATTGTTTTTCCCGAGGGGGAAGATGACCGTACCATTCAGGCCGCCGCGGTTTGCAAACAGAAGCAACTGGTGAATCCGGTATTAATCGGGGATGCCCGGAAGATACAAACGCGCGCCGGAGAATTGGGCGTCAAGATCGATGGTATCGAAATCATCGAGCCCCTCAAGGATGCCCGCTATGAATCATACTGTGAGGCTTTTGTCGAGCTGAGAAAACACAAAGGAATGGATTTGCCGACGGCTCGCAAGACCATGGAAAATCCGCTCTTTTTTGCCGCGATGATGGTTCGCCAGCGCCGGGTTGCCGCCAGCGTGGCGGGCGCCATCAATACCACCGGAGATGTGATGCGGGCGGCGATTCAGGTCATTGGCGTTGCTGCGGGATTTTCGGTGGTCTCCAGCAGTTTTCTCATGGTGCTGCAGGATGGCCGCGTTCTCACTTTCGCCGATTGCGCGGTGATTCCCGATCCAACCGCGGACCAGCTGGCGGATATTGCCCTGGCCTCAGCGGAAACCCACCGCAGCCTCACCGGCGTGGAGCCGGTGGTGGCGTTGTTGTCATTTTCGACCAAAGGCAGCGCTTCCCATGCGATGGTCGACAAGGTCACACAAGCGCTGCAATTGGCCAGAACAAAAAATCCAAATCTGAAAATTGATGGTGAACTGCAAGCGGACGCGGCCCTGGTGGAAACAGTTGGTCAGAGAAAGGCGCCCGGGAGTGCGGTTGCGGGTCATGCCAATGTGCTGGTCTTTCCGGACTTGCAGTCCGGCAACATCAGTTATAAGCTGGTCGAACGGCTGGCCGGCGCCCAGGCCATCGGACCGATCATTCAGGGACTTGCCCAGCCGGCCAACGATTTGTCGCGGGGTTGCAAGGCGGAAGATATCATCAATGTCGCGTGCATTTGCAGTCTGAAAGCAAACGGGTGAAAATTATACGGAGTCAGTAATGCCCCTTTCTCAACGTATGATACGCATGAGCGAATCGCAAACAGTGGCTCTTAACAGCACATTGGCGCGGTTGCGCCGCGAAGGCGTGGACGTCGTCGCCCTGGGCGCGGGAGAACCCGATTTTGATACGCCGGATCATATCAAGCAAGCCGCCATTGCGGCCATCGAACAGGGTTACACCAAATACACCCCGGCGGAAGGTAGTGTCGAGCTCCGCGAGGCCATCAGCAGATGGCTGTTGGAAGAATACAGGGTGCACTACAAGCCTAATGAGATTGTGGTCAGTTGTGGCGCCAAGTACGCTGTTTTTCAGGCCATCCTCGCGGTGTGCGATCCGGGCGACGAAGTGATTCTCCCCAGTCCCTATTGGGTGAGTTATCCGGAAATGATTCAATTGGCGGATGCCCGTATGCGGATTATCGATCCGGCCAACCGCCGCCACTTGAAGATCACCGTGGCCGAATTGGAAGCCGCGGTCACGGCAAAAACCCGGTTGCTCATCCTCAATAGTCCCAGCAATCCTTCCGGCGCTGTTTACAGCCGTCGTGAATTGGCGGAACTGGTGCAAGTCATTGCCCGCAGTGGTATCTATGTGCTCGCGGATGAAATCTATGACAAGATTGTCTTTACGGAAGAAGGATTTACCAGTTTGACGCAATTTCCTGAAATACGCGAGCAGTTGCTATTGGTTAATGGCGTATCCAAGAGTTATGCGATGACAGGATGGCGTATAGGCTATCTGGCCGCGCCGGAGCCCATTGCGCAAGCGGTGAAAAAATACCAGGGACACACCACCTCCAATCCGACGTCCATCTCTCAAAAAGCGGCACTGGCAGCCATGCAGGGCCCCAAGGATTTTATTCGCGACATGCATCAGGCTTTTTTATCGCGAAGAGATTACGTATACCAGCGCCTGACGGCGGTTCCCAAGGTGCAATGTCTCCTGCCGGAAGGGGCTTTTTATGCCTTCCCGGATGTTTCGGCTTATTATGGTGTAGAAAAGGACGGCCGGCGGATATCGGATTCCACTTCTCTGTGCCAATACCTGCTGGAGTCATATGGCGTGGCCATTGTTCCCGGGGTGGCATTTGGCATGGACACCCATGTCCGTTTGTCGTATGCCACCTCCATGGAAGAACTAAAGCGGGCATTGGATCGTATTGAAAACGGATTGTTATCTTTACAGTAAAAGGATGTAGCAATGCCCACTTATGAGTATCGTTGTACTGGCTGTAAGCATACATTTGAGGTTTTTCAGAGTATAACAGCCGAGTCAATAAAGGTTTGTCCCGTCTGCCACGAAGCAACTGTGGAACGTATTTTGACGGGTGGTTCAGGACTCATTTTCAAAGGATCTGGTTTTTACATCACAGATTATAAAAAGAACCATACTTCTTCCACAAATAACAGCACCAATGAAAAACCCAAAGAGAAGAAGGATTGAATGAGTCGAGAAATTAGTTTCAACCATGCGCTTCGTGCGGGCAAAAGAAAGTTACAGATACAGACAGCTTTTGTTGAGGAAGAAAATAAAGTACGCACGAGCATTTCCGACAACAATCAACTTGTGGATGTGCGGGAATGGCTGCTTGATGACAGCCTGGAGGAAGCTAACCGGGAAACGGAAGTCAAACAGTACCATGATTTTGTAGTAAGTGACCTGGATTTGCTTTTTCATGTGATCGAAAAGGTGGTCAGCGGTAAAAACCCGGATTCCCTGTTCAAGCTGGGGACCCTCTTTTTGGAGAAGGGCTTTTTCAATGAGGCGATCGATGCCTTTACCACCTTGCTGGCCGAATCACCTGATTATGCAAATGTGCATTTTTATCTCGGCCAGGCCTATTTCCGGTTTGGGGATACGGACCAGGCACTGTATCAACTGCAGCAAGCCATACACAGCGCCCCCGGTTATCCTGATATTCATCTGCTTTTGGCTGAAGTGTACCGCAAGATCAATGATCCCCTGCAAAGCATAAAGTGCTGCGAGAATGCCATTGCCCTGCATCCCGATTATCTGCGCGCCCATCTGTTCTTGGGCCTGGTATTGGCGGAATCGGCCTTGCAATACCCGACCCACTCGGAGCTGCCACCGCCCATCGAACGATTACGTGAGAGTAAACAGCACCTGCTCTATGCGCTGAGCCAGGTTTCAGAAGAGAAAAAGCAGCACATCGAAACGGGGATTGAATGTTTGGATACCCGGGAACGGCTGGAGGAGGGCATCCGGGAAATAGAAAAAACGATCGAACCGGCACCTTCCAACCACAAGAGTCTTGTGGCCGACAGCGAATTCTATCTGAAATTCATGTTTTCCGACCTGGATCGAAATCACCGCGTCCTGGATAATTACATAAAAACGCTGGACAAGGCCATCAACCAGCATCCGGAATATGCGGATCTGCAGCATAGCCTGGGCACCGCCTATTTGCTGCGCGGCTGGCATGATTTTGCCCGGGCGCTGGAAGCCTATCGCGAAGCTGTTCGCATCAATCCGGGATTTAAAAAAGCGCAAAAAAATCTTAAATTACTGGAAAATGACGGCCGCGGGTTTTTAATTTTATTGCGGGCCATTTTAAAATGATTGCAGATCTTCCTTCTATTCCCTCGTAGAGGCGCCTCATCACCAGAACACACAATGACAAGGCAGCGCGACCAGAAATTGACGCAGAGAGACTAAACAGCCGGTAATTCAGAAATTCATACTGCACGAATGCATCTAAATGTATTAATGGTATAAAGTTTGCAGCTTTGGCAGAGCGGCAAAAAATCAGGCTGAAATATGCCCGGATTTCGCCCGATGTGTTTCGAACCAGGACAGGGTATCATGGGATGAAACATATTTTACGTCTTTGCGGGCATCAAATCGCTTTGGAGTACGGATGGCTTTGAAAAAAATAAGAATATTGTTTTTCCTCTTCGCGCTGGGCACACCCCTCGGCACCAGGGCGCAGGAGCTGGTGTCGGTTGCTGCGGCGCCCCTGCTGCCCGGTTCTGCAACCGTACTGCGGTTTCAACTGCAATTGCCGGCCCCGGTGACCACACAATGGCGGATGGCGGTCATGATGCCACCCGAGTTCGACCTGACCCAGGTCCAGATGGCAGCGTCCTTCTCCCTCAATGGCGGATTGTCCGTGGAGAGCAATGGAGATACGCTCCAGGTGCGACGTCTGGGCGTCGGCAGCAACTGGATAGAGCCGCAACCGGTCGATGTCGCCATCGCCACGGTCGGTTTGCCGCAGGACATTGAAAGAGAATATACCTTTTCATTTATAGTGCAGGATAGTCTGCAGACAAAATCTTTTACGGCGCAAATGTCGCTATCCGCCTTTTCTGAACGATAATCTGAATCCTCTATGGATGGTGTGTTGAATAAGAAATATACATATGTGACCTTTATCTGCCTGCTCCTGGGGTTGGCTGGTGTGGAAAAAGCGGCCGGGGCGATTACGCAGGCGAAAGACAGCCTCTCGACCTACGCCAGCGGCCAATTGGCCACTCATTTTATTCGATTTACGAATTCTATCACGATATCGAGAACCGGAACCATCGTCATCGAGTTCCCGGATTCCCTGATCACCGGAAAGCCGGAATTTGGCTTTTCTTCGGGGTCGGTGATCGCGGCGTTCGGTGCCGTCACCAACGGCGGGGTAGCACAGCCGCAGTGGCGCGGGGGCTTCAGTCAGGTCCAGGTTTTCAGCGATTCCATCCGCCTGCTCCGGGACGGATATGGCATGGACATTTCCGCCGGCAGCTCGGTCGGCCTGATCCTGGCTCTGATTCGCAATCCACGAACACAACATTTGGATGCCAGGGTAACGGTAAAGATATACGACAGCCAGCCGACCATTCCCCCTCCGCCGCCCTACAAGTTGATGGAAAGTGGCACGTCTGATCCATATCACATCGACGGCCCGGCGAATACCTTCGACATCGAGACCATAGCGGTGCAGACCGCAGGCGTCTCCTTTGCCTTGAAAATTATCAACGCAAAGGATGTTTATCAGCACCCCGCCGGGGGCACGGTAACCATCAATGCGTTGAGCGGTGGCAGTCCCTCGCCATCGGGCGCGCTGCCGGTACTCAATTCCGTGAGCCTGTTCAATGGCGCGGGTCAGGCCAATCAGATTCTGTTCGCCGCGGAGACCGGCGTGGTCCTGCGCGGCAGTTCAACCCTCTTCAGCCGTAACAGCAATGCCTTTAACGTGGTGCCGGGCGGCGCCGGAAAACTAACCCTCAGCGGCGAACCGGCAACCATCGCCTCCGGCGTCTCCTTCAGCAGCGATATCACCGTTCGCGCCAACGACCTGTACGGCAATGTCGCCACCGCCTATGCGGGAACCGTCAGTTTCTCCAGCAGCGATCCCTTTGCCGCTTTGCCGGCTGCTGCGATGCTCATCAATGGCGAACGCATCTTTTCCGCCAGCTCCTTCCGGCTGTCAACAGCCGGACTGCAAAAGATTTGGGTTTCAGACGGAACCCTGAGCAATTCAACCGGCAATATCGTGGTCACGCCGGGCGCCATCAGCAGTTTTATCCTGTCCATCCCCACCGCTGTGACCGCGGGCGTGGCCACGACGGTCACCGTCAGCGGCGCTGTGGATGCGGGGGGGAATTCGACCAACGGCACGGTGAATATCGCCTTTAATGATGGCCAGCCGCACACCGCGCCGGACGGAACCACACCGGTCTTTTCACAAGTGCAAGTTGTGAATGGGGTTGGAACCGGGAGCGTCACGCTCTTTAAAACCGAAAGCGGCGTTCGCCTGCGCGGTTCCGTCCCCGGTTTTACAGATGATACAGATCCCTTTACGGTGTCCCCGGGGAGCGTCGGTGGACTCGATCTGACCTTGAAGAGCCCCTTGCCGTCATGGGTCTCCGCCGGGCAAACTTTGGGCGGCATCGATTCCATGATCGTGGATGTACAAGATCTTTATGGGAATGCCAAAGTAGATTATACCGGACTCCTGACATTTGCCAGCTCTGATCCGGCCGCCCAATTGCCCGCTTCGTATAACTTTCAGGTGAGTGACAAGGGGCGTTACAAAATCAGCGGAAACGCTTTTGTTTTCAAAACCACCGGCAATCAAACCCTGTCAGTACAAACGGCGTCGTTTTCACAAAAAACCGATGCGGTCAGAGTCGCCAGCGGCATGGTCACGTCTTTTGCTCTCAATGTGAATGCCTCGCAAGCTGCGGGCGTCAGTTTCCCGCTGCAAGTTTACGACGCGCGGGATGCCTATGGGAATGCAGCCGATGGGACGGTAATTATCCGGGCCATGACCGGAGCAAGCGTATCGCCCAACGGGCAATCGCCGATTCTGACGCCCATCACCGTGGTCGGAGGCATTGGCCAAGCTTTTCAGACACTGGTCAAGGTTGAGAGCGCCCGGCTGATCGGCGAAGTCTTTTCCGGTCCTGTGGTTGTTTGTGCCGATACCACCGCGGTGATCTCCGTCACCGCCGGGCCGCTGGGGAATATACAGATGAGCGGAATCCCCGCGACGATCCCCCTGAACAGCACATTTCCGGGCGATATCACCGTACGATTTTATGATGATTTTGGCAACAGCAATACGTTTAGCGGCACCCTCCATTTCAGCAGCAGCGATGCCAGTGCTTCCCTGCCTGGGGACGATACCTTTGTCAATGCTTCACAGCGCGTGTATGCCGCCAATCTCTTCAAGTTGGCCACACCTGGCGCGCAGCGGATATATGTGCGCGCCTTGAACACCACCCCGCAAATAGCGGATACCAGCGGCCAGATAGACGTGAGCGCCGCCCTGATCAGCCGCATCCGCGCGGATGCCGCCAGGGTCAGTATCGGGCAGTCCAATATCCCGGTGGTCATGGAGATTCAAAATTGGGGGACGTTACCGCTCACGGATGTTGTGGGGCAATTAAAATTCAGCAATGGCAGCTACTCTTTTACAGGACCTTCTACCGCCATAACCATCCCTGCGCGTACGCCCGCAGGCCCCAGCACCGAGCAGCTCACTTTTTATGTGCGCGTTCTGGGGGGCAGCACCGCGGGAATCAACACGGTTATCGATGGCTCCATGAGCGGAAAATTCAGCGGGACCACCCTGGTAGTGGACAGCGCCTTGCCCGGCGGAACCACCCATAGCTGGTTTGTCCAGAATGAGGCCAATCTTTTAATCAAAAGCATTGACGTCCTGGCGGATACCGTGCAGCAGGGGCAACAACAAATTGCCATTGAGGTCGAAGTTCAAAATGGCACGGATGCCTATTTTGCCAATGCACTTATCCAGTCGACCTCATTTCAGTTTCTGCTCAACAACATGACGGATGCCTCCGATTCATTCAGAGTTACAAAGGACGTCACGAATCCGGTCATTTTGACGGCATTGCAAACCGCAAAACTGAAGTATTATTTACAATCCTCCACAGTTGCTCCACAGGGCTATGTATTTGTTCATCCCACTGTTCAATATGTGGAGAGCAACACCATGGTCACCAAATTTGCACAGGCGGCCATGCCGGATTTGTTTTACAGCGTTGAAGCGGGCAGTCTGCAAATTGTCGAGATTCAACCATCACAACCAGCCGTAACCCAGGGGCAGACAACCCCCTGGCAGGTGCGTGTGGATGTCAAGAACACAGGATCATTCCCGCTCACCATGGACTTTAGTCCATCGGAGACATTCGTTCAATTCCGCCGCGCGGGCACAGACTATAGCAACCAGTTTGTCATGGTGGCCCCGGCCGCATTTTCAGATGGCACGACCAGCCTGTCGAGCGGCGAAACCAGGTCGGTCCTCTATGGCGTCTCTGCGACAACGCTGCAGGCGGGCACCTATTCCATTTTCAGCCGCATCAAAACGCTGGAAGGGCTGGTGGCCAGCGATGCCTTTGGAAGCGTCGAGGTGCAAACCAGCGAAGACATCCGCATCGCCCAGGTGCGCGCCTCTCAGCCCACCGTCACCGCTCTCGACACGACTTTCGACTGGCACATCGATGTGCTGGTGAGCAATCAGGGCGGCAGCGCCGTCGAAATGGACACCCTGCGCTCCATGCTGGTCTTTGCCAATAGCGACAGTTTTATCCTGGCGCGGCCAAAGCTGCTGCAATGGGGCACGATACTCAAGAGCGGACAAAGTGATACCCTGCGGTTTGCCGTGCGGCGGGCCGGAGAATCCCTGGGGCTCGAAACCATCGACGCCGCACTCTATTTTGCCAATCTTAACAGCGGCAAACCGGACAGCGCCAAGACCTTGCCAAGTGCCCAGGGAACCGTCACTTTGCAGAATCCGGCCAATGGCTATATCTCTGCTATCGCGGTTGTTCCCGATACGCTGACGCAAAACGGCACAACCCCCTGGCATATCACCCTGCATTTGAACAGTCAGGCCAACGCCGGCGACATTCTCCTCGATTTGGACAATACGGACAGCACCTATGTCCGTTTGTTCAAGGATGGCATCTGGCAGAGCGATTATACGCTGCAAATGCCGGCGGCTCTGGTGGGCAGTGGCACCCGGCTATTAAAAGCGGGCACTGCGGACAGCCTGATTTTCACAGGTGTGAGCATGGGCGCGGCTGACAGTGTGCTGCAAGTCGAGGTGCGCGTCGCCGGGAAAGAAGTGAATCGCAACCGCCCGGTGCGGTTGTCCAATCTGGCCCCAACAGCCTCGTTGACCATTCAGACGCCGGCCAGTCTCTCGGTTCAGGCCAATTCCATGCAACCCTCCTATATTTCCGGCGGCGCTTTTTATCGATTCCAGGTGAATGTGCTCAATAGCGGTGAATCCATGCTGCTCCTGGAGGCCGGGTCCACCTATCTGACCTTTACGGACGGCGCAATCACATTTACCACCCTGCTGGATGCTGCTCTGTCAACCCGGATACCGGGCAGTGACAGCCAGACGCTTTATTTCAATGCCCAGAGTCTGCCGATCGACTTTCGCACCGGCCGCTACACGCCCGAATTGCACCTTGTTGGCGCGCAAAATGGCGATCCTTTTGAACAGATTATCAACTTGACGAATAACATGGTCACGGTCGGGGATCCGCGCGAGGTGATGATCACGGCCTTGCGCAGCCTGGCAGCCACGGCAACCATCGGCCAGACGAAACCGTGGTTTATCGAACTGGACGTCACCAACAATGGCAGCGCCACCATGTTTCTCGACTCCACCCAGATCAGCTTTCTGCTGGGCTCGCAAGACGTCTCCGCTCTTTTCCAGGTCAGCAATCCGGATACCTTTATAAATGGTTCACGGTACCTGCGCGGCGCAGCTTCTTCCACGATTCGCTATGGTGTCAACGGCATCAGTCCCGGCATGCTGCCGGGGCAGGTCACCATCGCAGGCCACATCTGGTTGACCGATTCGACGCAGACTTTCCGCAAGGTGGATGAGCAGACGAACGAAGGAAACAGCGGATATGTACTGGTGCAATCGCCGGCTGAACTGCAGTTGGCGGACTTGAGCAGCAGCCAGAGCACGGTTTCCCGGGGGCAAAATGTCCCCTGGCACATTCGTGCCAGAGTGAGCAACAGCGGCGGCAGCCAGATGACGCTTGACCTGGCGCAGACGCAGCTGCGGTTCTCCAACGGGGACGCGTTCTATACCATACAACCGCCGCTGGCGTTTCTCGGCAGCAACACGCTGCTCCTGGATGCCGGTCACAGCGACAGTTTGCAATGGAGCGTACTATCCGTCAGCGCCGAGCCCGCAGTTCTTGGCCCCTTCCAGATCGATGTCCGAATTCAGACGACTGAAAACAACACTGCCCGGGTTTTACTGGTCGACAGCGGCGATTTGGGAAAAACCGTGAACGTCCTGGTTCAGGATTCGGCGAAAGTGCGCATTGACAGCGTCCGCGCGGTTTTACCGCAAAAATCGTTCGCCAACACAGGGCAGGAATTTTATCTTCAGGCCAAAGTGACCAATCCCGGCGAAGGAGATTGGGCCCGCCGTGTACGAATTGGCTGGCGCGGCGACGGGTTTGTGCTGTTTCCCAATGGACAGGAAGTGCAGATCGATTCCATCCGCGCCGCATCCAGCAAGTGGACCGAGCCGGGGCTGCTCGTGAAAGCCGGGAATGTGGCCAATGTCTTTGATAATTTAACCGTACATATCATCAGTTCTGAAGCCCATAATACGGGCCAATCTGCAACGCAGCTGCCCGGTGTCTCAGCACAGGATACCACCGCCATCCTGGCCATTCAGCAGCCCGGCATCCTGCAAATTGTGCAGGTGAGCACGTCAAAAGACACCATCCCCTCGGGATCGGTCAAGCCCTGGTACATCTATGTGGATGTTGCCAATAGCGGCCAGGGGGTGCTCCTGCTGGAACCCCCGGCGGCCAGCGATATCACCCTCAGACCCGGATTTGCGGTGGCGGCGCCGGTCCTCTCCGCCGAGGAACGCCGGTTGACTTTCGGCGTCGCGAAGAGACTCACCTATGAGGTCACGGTCTCCGGAGCCGGCAGCGGGATCATGCCGGTCACCGCGCGCCTCCGTGCGGCGGACGGCAATGATCCTTCCCGGATCATTAATCCGCAGACGGGGCAGGATGAAATATTCATCTCGACTTCTGCGCGCGTGCAGATTGCGCAAACCAATGTCGATGGCAAAGCATATAATGTTGATGACCAGGGCATCGTGCATGTTAATACCAGACAGCGGCTAAATGTTCAGGTTCGGGTTGAAAATAACGGCGGCCAGGTTTTGGACAGCGTGTACGTGCGCCTGCGCGGCACGCGGTCGACAATTCTCGGTACAAATCCGCAAGTTATCAACGATTTGGGCGTTAGCGATACGGATTATTTCCGCTTGATCACGTTTCAGGTCCAGGCGGATACCCTGGAAAACTTGATGGGTGAAACATTAACAGCCGACATTCCCAGAGCTGTTGGCGAGGACGGTTCCATCGCCAAGGCGTCCCTGTCGCCGGATTCAACGGTGATGTTGAAAATCTACCGGCCGGCCGAATTGCGGTTGATAAACACCCATGCCAACACGCCAAATCCCGATAGAACGGTAAGTTACCAGCAAACCTTCCCTGTGGATGTCTATGTTAAAAACCTGGGCACAGAGGCCATCGATTCGGTGAAAGTGCACCTGGTGTCAGAGCCGGGAAACCGCATCAGATTTACGAAAAATGATCTGGTGATGCCGGCGCGCCTCGCATCCGGGGATACTGGTCTGGTGACTTTCACGGCCATGGCGGAAACACTTCCAGGGCTGGTCAATATCGGCTCGGAGATACGATCTTCCAAAGGGGTTAATGCGGGCACGCCAGCCCCGGTGAATCGGGTGGGGCAGGATTCTTCCACGTCAGTCACCGTAGAAGCGGCTGCGAACCTGCGCATCGTATCCGTGGCGGCGCCGGCAAATGTCACAGCCGGCGACAATCAGAATGATTGGCGGATTTATGTGAAGGTGATCAATGACGGCGCGGCAGACTTGAAATTCGAAAACATCTCGCCGGCCAACATAACTTTCTCGGTGCAGGGTAATGTCGATACTTACTATCAGGTCAATGCGCCCGCCAAACTGGTGAGTGCGGATGGGTTGATATTGGCAGGTGGCCGGCAGGACAGCCTGCTGTTCATCGTGACCCAGGTTGGCAAAATTGCCGGGGATGCTGAGGTCAGGGTTAATCTGCAAGCATCGGACCAGAATAAAGCTCCGGGCGCAAGCAATCTGATGACCGCGACCGGCAAGACGACCATGACGGTTAATAGCTACTCCTGGGTGCGCATCAATCTCACCTCGGTTGTGGCCAAAAATTACGACAATCTGGGGCGGGCGCTGGTGAACCGGGGCCGGCTGGCAGAGATCAAGGTGGAAGCTGAAACCAGCGAAATAACCGGCGTTGATTCGGTGCGCATAGAACTCTCCTGTGCCGGGGCTTCCAGCATCATTCAACCTGTTCTGGTCATCGGTCATATCGGCAAAGGCAGCAGAGACAGCGTCAAATTTCAGGTGGTCACCGATGACAGCTGGGAGGCGCTGCTGCGGGAGCGCACCGAGACCTGGACGGCAAGGATACTTTCGGCAAAAGCCGAGGGATCCCAGTTGCCGGCGGAGGTTCGGGAGCCGGCACGGCCGACCGATGCCATCGCCCTGATGCGCATTCAAAATCCGGCCAAAGTTGATGTTCAACTCATGCGCGAATCCGGTCAGGACAGCATACTAACAGCCGGACAATTTTTCACGGTCCATGTCAAATTGCTCAATCTGGGTACCGCAGCCTTGAGCAG
Organism: Candidatus Zhuqueibacterota bacterium; assembly: GCA_963169875.1. Classification (GTDB taxonomy): domain Bacteria; phylum Zhuqueibacterota; class Zhuqueibacteria; order Residuimicrobiales; family Residuimicrobiaceae; genus UBA2214. Next base: position 14,346 of record CAUJEL010000082.1, on the reverse strand, counting down.
TGGGAAATTCACGCTTCAGCTCCCGGCTGGTAAAAACTATGCGCTCGCCGACGGTGATATGGAGCGGGCGTTCTCAATTCCGATGGGCCAGACCAGTGTGATGGATACGCTGCATCTGTTGGCGCCGAACAACGATTCGTTCAGCGATGCCATCGGCGTACAGATCACGCAAATACCCCAGGATGAGAACGAAAAGCAGGCGGCCGCTGCCGAAAAAATGCAAACCAGCCTGGTGTTCACCACGCTGCGCTCCGGGTTAACCCTCGATTTCATCATCGATTCCCCGAAAGGGGCGCGAGATGGAGAGGTGTCAACCGGGCAGCAGTTGACGTTGCGCGCCGTTGTTCACGCGACCAGCAATATCGAGAACAAGAGCGTGAGGATTGTTCTGCCAAGCGATCCGGTTTTTTCACTGCTGAGCAGTGAAACACAGCCCATCTTGACCAATCCTGACACCGTTTATTGGCGCATACAGATGCCGGAAACCGGGACAGATATTCCAAGGATCTTTATGGCTGAGGCCAAGGGTCTTTCGGCGGACGGTTGGCAAACGATTCAGAAAAATGTGACGATCAACAAAATTGTAGAACGGGCCAGTCTGTATCTTGATTTCCTGATTGTGAGCGATCCAGTGGATGGCGTCATGGAAAATGGCCAGGCCAATTTTTCCACGGATCAGCTGGCCACGTTGAAAACGCTGGTCACTAATCAGGGCGCGGCAAAAGTCAATGGCCGCGGAAAGGTCACGCTGCATCTGCAAAGAAGCGGACTGCGCTTGAACGCAGGCGATTCGGTGCAAACATTCACCATTGGATCAGACATCAGTTGGGCCGTCAGGGCCTCGAATACAACCATTCTCGACAGCCGCGCCATCTATGCTGAAATCACAGAAGCGCCGCAGGACACCAATACCAACATCCCTGCAAATATCGGTAAAGGGGCAAGTTACCTGAATGTACGCACGGAGCCGCGTGGCGTTGTGCAGTTGAAAAACTTTTATATCAGCAGCCCGACAGGGGCAACAGATCGCACGGTCTCCGCGGGACAGAGCTTTGACATTACAGCGACCATCACCTCTACTAATGTCAAGGAAATGATGGCGGAGATCGGCTTCACAGGCGGATTCCAGACCAATAACCCGGCGGTATCCGTACCCGCGGGCCCGAACCAGGTCGTGAAATGGAATATGATCGCGCCCGCGGAACCCGCGGCGAACAATGCCATATCCCTTACCGTGAGCGCGAAAGACTATCGCTCCGGCACTCCGATCGTGCCCAATAGCAGCAGCAACATCACCGTAACGACGCAGCCGCGAACGAAATTCAATTTCAGTGCGCGCATTTCCGCGCCCGCGGGTTTGACCAATATGATTTCCAGCAAATCGGATTTCCAGTTGACGTTATACATCAACCATCAATCCGATACCGCTTTGCCGAATCCGGCAGACGTGCCCCGTGTGCAGCTGTTTGTTCCCTCTTCCTTCATTACAGAGGGGGAAACGCTGGTAAAAAGCGGCCTTGACAGTCTGGTGTGGAATTTGCGCGCCCCGGCGGCGAGCCAGGATACGCTTTTTGATATCTGGTTCAGTGTCCTTGATTTGCCCAAAGACGCCAATTCCGGCTTGAGTGCGGTAACCGATTTTTCGCGAATCAGTTACCCGATCTATGTCGTGCAGCGTGCGCGGGTTGAAATGCGGGCGCAAATAAATGAGCAGCCGCCGGAGGTGGTGGTACCGATTAGTATCGGCAATGAATTTGATCTCTCCTCTACGCTGCAGAACCTGGGTACCGCCGATTATTATGGCACCTACCAGATGCAGTTGCGGCTGCCGCCTGGCTATACCACCAGGAACGATAAATCGGTGACCACGGACGCGAAGCAATGGACATGGCGGATAAAAGCCCCTGAAAACGTGAGCCCGGATGCGGACACGCTGGTCGTAAAACTCACGCGTCCTCCCAAAGACTTGCTTTCAGGAACCGATGCAGATATTGTGGCCGACTCGGCGATGGTTCTGGTGCAGCCGCAATCCGGATTCATGGTCATCAAATCCTTCGCTGTAAAGCCGGCCTCTGTCACTCTGCGCGGTGGCAAAGCAATCCCTCTGTTGGGGGTGTCGTTGCAGAATAAAGATGAATCGGTTGGGACCAAGTCACTGCTGGATACCGTCAGGGTGAAGATTAAAAACAGAAGCGGCGCGGCGGTTGCCGCGAGATCGGTCATCAGCCGCATTGCCGCTGTGGAGCATGATCAACCCACAAGAGTAATCGCAGAAAACACCTCACCGGGTAACAGCCCGGAAGTGGTTCTCCATTTTACATCGGCGACGCCGGATACGATCCGTGCGGCCGACGAGTACAAGTTCGATCTGATTGTGGATATCGCGGCCGCGGCGCAAATCAGCGATTTTACCGTGTCGATCGATTCTTCATCAGCCATCATAGCGCGCGATGCCATTTATCACAGCCGCCTGGGCATCATGGATTCGACTCTGGCGCCGGTGCAATATCTGGGGTATAACTCGGGCACGCTGGTGATCGTCGAAGATGCGCTCGAAGAATCTTTTTGCAATTATCCCAATCCCTTTGGAACATCCAGCCGGCCGGTCACGAAATTTGTATATTATTTGCAGGAAGCTGGCGATTTTCAACTGAAGATTTTTACTCTGACCGGGGATCTGGTCTATGCCTGGGAATTCACCAAAGCGGCGCATCCCCGGCAAACCAGTGCAGGCGTGCATCAGGATGACATCACCTGGGACGGACGCAACGGCCGCGGCGATAAAGTGATGAACGGAGTTTATCTCGCCTATCTTAAAACAGAAGATGGCAAAGTGGCGGTCACCAAGATCGCCGTGATAAAATAATTTTTTGGGCATTTTGCTATTGTGAATCAAACAAAAATAAAATACCTTACCTTTAGCCTTGTTTTGGCCGTTGTGTTTGTTGCCGGCGCTTTTGCTCAGGGCGTACAGCAGGAACATGCCTGGGGCGGGGCCAATGATATATTCGATTTCCCGGTTGGCGCTCGTGCCCTGGCCATGGGTGGCGCGTATGTGGCGAGCGCGGATGATCCATTTGCCTTGTATTGGAATCCAGCCGCGCTGCAGAATGTGCAGCACATGAGTCTGGGCGTCTACTATACCAACTTGCTGGCTGGCACACAATACAGCTATCTGGCGTATGCCCATCCAACGCTGTTCATTGGCACATTCAGCATCGGCGTGCTGAGCCTGTCGACGCCGGACATTGATATTTACGATGATCTCTACCCGATCAAGCTGGGCAGCCTCTCCTATGGAAGAACGCTGTTTTTATTTGGATATGGTTATCGCCCGGCACCATGGTGGTCCATTGGCACCACGGTCAAAGTGGAAAGAGCCACCCTGCCAGGTTATCCGGACGCAGGCAGCGGCAGCGTCGCGTCGTTATCCGAGTCGGCGTTGGGCGCTGATGCAGGGTTGTTGTTGACCCCGGCCTCGTCCGCTCCACTGTTAAAAGATTTGAGTTTTGCCCTGAACATCCAAAACCTGCTGCAGCGTTCCATTCGTGCCGTCGAAAGCAGGGAAAGCACACCGCGCATGTACCGTTTTGGCATGGGGAAAAAGATAGGTTTGGGCGGGGGATCCAGTGGGATACAAATAGCGCTGGAGTATGATAAAACCAAGACCATGCCGGGCCAACTGCGCATGGGGCTTGAATACGGCTATGAGAATACGATTTTTCTCAGAACAGGATTCTATGGCGATCAGATGACCTTCGGTGGCGGCGCCAAAATTGCGGGTGTTGCTTTCGATTATTCGTATTGGACCGGAAGCGACGCATTGATCGCCGGCAGCCATCGCATGTCGGCGGTTTTGAATATCGGCAAAGGCCGCGAACAACGCCTGGCCGATTATCGCGAGCGCGAGGCACAAAGGATTGAAGCCGAATTGGCTGCGAAACGGCGTGAAGAACGTTCCCAGGCGATCGTCTCCGGCCAAAGCCGGGCGCGGGTTTTGTTTGCGCGCAACGATTATACCGGCGCCTATGCGGCGATCAGCAAGGTGCTTTTTTATGATGTGACCGGCAATGATCCGGACCTGGAAGACGCGAGAAAATTGCAGCAACAGATCAATGCGGCACTGGAGGAGCAGCGCCGCAAAGAGGAAGCGGAAATTCTCGCCCGCAATGAAGAAGAAATGCGCATCAAGCGCAACAATCTTCTCATTGAAGAGCATTATCAGAAAGCGCTCAATGCTTTCAGTCTGGAGGATTTCCCGGAAGCCCTGATCCAGTGTGATCAGGCCCTGGCCATTGATTCGACCAGTGAGCGTGTGCAGTTGTTGCGCAAGAATGCCGATGAGCAGCTGCGGAAAAAGATCAGAGATCTGGCGGAACGCGCGCGTCAACTGCAGCTTCAGGATCGCGGTTACGATGCCATAACGCTGTATAATCAGGCGCGGCAGCTGGCGCGAGGTATTCCGGACATTGAAACATTTCTGGCGGGTCAGATATCCACCATTGAAAGCAGGTTGAGCCGGGAGGATCTCATTCGCCGGGCGAAATCGCAGGAAATGAATCAAAACTGGGCTGAGGCGGCGTCCCTGTATCGGGAAGCGCTGCGCTATGATCCGGGCAATCAATCCCTGCAGGAACGATTCCGGGAAGCGGATGCGCGTGCAAATGCCAAAGAGATGGTCATGCCGGACAATGTTCGCGAAGTTTACAGAAAAGGGGTCAATGCATACGGCCAGCACAAATATGAAGAGGCGGTTCAGTACTTTGAAGAAGCGCGCAAACTGCAACCCTTGAATAAAACAATCCTGAAAGCGCTTGATTCGGCGCGTGAAAATTTACAGAGGCAAACAAACACCCAGGGCAGTCAGACCAGGGGAAGATAAAATTTGTTTCAGAGTGTATTAAAAGAGCAGCTAAAAGTCCCGGCAAAAATTGAGTATCTCGGAGAATTGCGGGATTTTGTCACCAAAGTAGGCCACCGCCATGGGTTCTCCGAAAGGGTGATTAACGCTTTCAAGCTATCCATCGATGAAGCCGCCACCAATATCATCAAACACGCCTATCGCGACTGGGAAGGCAACATCACCATTCGCGCCATCGTCAAGAAAAACTGCTTGACCATCGTCCTGATCGACCAGGGCAAATATTTTGACCCAAGACAGGTCAGCGATCCCGATCTGCAGCGCTACGTCGATATCGGCAAAAAAGGCGGACTGGGCATTTTTATCATGCGCCGGCTTCTGGACGAGATCGATTATCGCAAAACAGAAGAAGGCAATGAGCTGTGGCTGTCCAAGTATCGCGATGTTGCGCGCAAGCGCCGCATGGTGGTGCCCTCGCTCTCGTTGAATCTCAAGGCCCGATATTGGTTCGTTGCCATGGCCGTTTTCACGGTTTTTCTCCTCAGCATCTATTTCTATTATTTTTTCCGGCGCGAAGAGGCCATAACCGATGATTATCTGGTGCGCGGCCGCACCGCACTTTCCGTACTGGCCAGTGATGTCTCCACCAATATGCAGCAGCAGCTCAACGAAACGGTGCGGCAAAACCTGATCGACGGCACCAATCTACCCGACGACATTGACATCCTGGCTCATACGGCCCGCGGCATCAATACCCTGCAAATGTCCGAGTACCGCGATATCCTTTATCGCGCATTCATCATCGATAACAATGGTTTCATCCTGGCCAGCAGCGAAGACGGCCTGGTACTGGAACATTATGACCAACCCGCGGACGCCAGGAGCATTGAGCAAGATGTCTATACCTACAAATTCACTTCCGGTGAAGAAGTCATTGATATCGTTTATCCGGTGCTCGACGAAGGGGGAAAAACCCTCTGCAAAGCCCACTTTCTCATTCAATACAATTCGGTTCGAAGTGACATCTCCCGGGCGAGGTGGAGTGATCTCAACCTGACCGGATTGGTGTGGTTGATCGGCGCTGCCGGACTTTTTCTGCTCATCTATCTGGTTATGAATCCTTTCCGCCGCCTGTCGGAATGGGTGAAGCAGCTGGGACAACCCGGCGTCGCCGACGAGATGGACATCGACGCAAGCACCGAGATCGGCGAGATCGCTCAGGCCTTCAGCGATATCACGCTTAAATTACGGGAATCGCAGGTCAACCTGGCCGAGCAGGAACGGCTGCAGAAAGAGATGCAGGTGGCGCAGGAAATCCAGCAAACCCTGCTGCCGAGCGAGTTTCCGGAAATTGAAGGCTACCAGCTGGACACCTACTATGCTGCAGCAAAAGAAGTGGGCGGTGATTATTACGATTTTGTCGAAGTGGACAAGGACACGCTGGGTATCGTTGTGGCGGATGTGTCGGGAAAAGGCGTTCCCGGCTCTCTGGTCATGACCATGATCCGTACGGCGCTGCGCACCGAGGCGCGCGGGATCAAGGATGCCGCTGAGGTTTTGGCGCGCGTCAACGAGTTCGTGGTCAATGACATGAAAAAAGGTATGTTTGTCACGCTTTTCTACGTCATCATCGATTCCAAGCGCCGCCGCCTCAACTATGCCAGTGCCGGGCATAATCCCATGATTTTGTACCGGCCCAGCCGCAAGAAAACCTATTATCTGAATCCCCATGGATTCCCCATCGGCATTTCTCTGCCGGATAAAAATCTTTTTCGCAATACCATAGAGTCTGATACCCTCTCTCTGAATGAGGGAGATATTCTTCTCATGTATACCGATGGCATCACCGAAGCGATGAACCGGCGGCGGCAATTGTACGGGGAAGAACGCTTTCTCAACGTCATTCGGGAATATGGCAACCAGCAAGCCAGTGATTTTGTGGAAAAATTGCATGAGGATCTGCTTTCGTTCACCGAGGGAACGGCGCAGAGCGATGATATCACGCTGGTGGCCATCAAAGAACAATCCACGGCGGAAAAAATTGAACTGGATCGGGCCAAGCGGGTCTATGCGCGTTTGCAACAAGGCAGTAATATTCGCGAAGCGTGCGAAGCCGAAGGTTTGTCAACCTATGCCTATTACAGCAAATATAAAGAGTTGTTCGAGGGCGGCAAAGTCGAGGAACTGGAGACCGGGGAAATTGAGTCCATTGAGAGCAAACATCTCAGCATCGAAGAGAAAACCAAGCTCTATGACATTATCATGCGCCATCCGGAGTATGGCGCAAAAAAGATCGCGGAAGAGCTTTTAACGGAGCGCTATGGGTTCCTCGAATTGGCCCCGGCCAAGATTTACGAAGAATTGGTTCGCGCCAAGTTAAATACCAAGGAATTACGGGAGGCGTTTGTCAACCGGGGCGGCAAAAAACGGCGGCCGAAACCCCCAGGAACCCCCATGCTGACACTGGATGGACGGGTGATCATTCAAAAAGGAGGCCTCGCCGATCTTCCCGATGAAGGGGAGGAAAGCCCGGACGAGCGCGCTGCGCCGCCACGACGTTTGCATGCGGCCGCGGGAAAACCCATCCCCCACCCGCAAGAAGAACAGTCGCCCCAGCCCGAAACAACGTCTGTGCCCCCCCGGGGGGAAGACGAGTATCAGGGCCGCAATATTCTCTCCATCGGCATCGATGAACTGATGAATACGCCCATGGAGGATTTATTCGATAAACGTTACAATGGCATGCCGCCGGAGACGGAAGCGGTGACTGCGGTTGTGGCAGAACAACTCGAGGACAACGCGGATAAACCAACCGCGGAAAACGACCTCTCGTTGGAGGAGCTGGGATTTTCATACGCCGGCAGCGAGTCCCGGGAAAATGCGCCCGCAGCGCAGAATGAGCTGGATCAGGGTGCGGGCCCGGGTGCTTTTGCTGATTCTCAAATCGCGGAGGAGGAGCAGGCTGCGGCGCCTGAGGCGTTGACGCTTCCGCCTGCGGCCGAGCACGAGGCGCAATCCAGCAGCGATGAATTTGATTTCGCCGCCATGCTCAATGAAGGCGGCGGTCTGGAAGATCCTTTTGCGCAACAGCATGATAACGAACTTTTCCCCAAGCCGCCGGCAGAAGATGCTGAAATAGTTCAGGAAGAAGCGATTCACGTCGATGATGCCGCGGATTTTGCGGCCGACCTGGCGCCGGCCTTGTCAGATGCCTTTGACGAATTTCTGGAAATGGATGACGAGCAGCGTCTCATCAACAACGCCACCGGAGAGCTGGAGAGCGATATTGTTGATCAGATATTGCAAAGTGAGATCGCTGACCGGATCAATCGCGAAAGCCAGCCGGAAACGCCAGCGGAAGATTTATCCTGGACCTTGAAGGAGCCGGACCCTGAAGAGGCGGTGCCTGACAGGACCGAAAGATCGGAGCATCGTCTATCGTTTGATGAGCTGATCGATCTGTTAAGCACAGACCCGGCCCCGGAGGAGAAATGGGCGCAATCCGGTTCCGGCAACGGGCATGGGCAAAAACCTGCCGAAGGAGAAGGCCATGGAGAATCGGGCGCCTATCATGCTTCCGATCCGGAGCGCGATCGCGCCCTGGCCCAGGCCCTCAGCCTCTTTTTGACGGAAGAATTCGAGCAGACCATCGACATATGTAAATCGATTCTTTCCCGGCATGGTGACGACGGCCAGATAAGAGCTTTATTGGGGCAGTCGTATTTTCGGACGCAACGATATCGCGAAGCGGCGCAACAATTCCGGCTATTGCTGAAAATCGATCCAAAGAACCGCGATGCGCACGAGAAACTGGGCGTCATTTATGCCAATCAAGGGGCGTTTCCACAGGCGATTTATTACTGGGAGCAGCTGCTGCAAATCTCCCCGGACCGGCGCGATATACGAGACAGCATCCAACGGGCCAAACGCTTCATGAATCAGTCGGAATCAACCTGATTGCGATGCGTAAAAAATGCGGGATGTTTTTTATTGACTATTGAAATGATAAAAGTTATATTATTGTTCTGGATGATCTCTTGAGACGGCAAAAAGCCCGATCACACAGAGATATCGGCGCGCGGGCGCACCACCCGTGGAATCATCTTGATGGAGATTTAAAATGGAAGGCATTCAATTGTCGGTGGAAAAGACGGGTTCAAAAAGCAGCATTTCAATAATCAAGGTGGGTGGCTACATCGACACGACCACGTCTTCAGAATTGGAACATGCATTGAGTTCTTTGCTAAAAGCCGGTTCTTTCAATATCGTGATCGATCTGGGTAATGTGGATTACGTCAGCAGTGCGGGCTGGGGCATTTTTATCAGCGAAATCAAGGGGATTCGGGAACGCGGCGGCGACTTGAAGCTGGTACGGATGATCCCCGAGGTGTATGAGGTGTTCGAATTGCTGGAGTTTCATTATATCCTCAAAGCGTTCGATTCCATTGAAGAAGCCATCAAAGATTTCGAACGCACGCTGGGGCCCATGAGCGAAACGGTGCCGGTCGCGGAAGTCGATGTCGATTCCCCGCGGCGGCCGGCAAGCGCAAGACCGGAATCTACGCTGGCAGCGGATTCAGGCCGGACTGAGGGCCTGGAAGAAAAAATCCGCAAGATCATCGCGGCGAATCCTGATATCAGCACCATCCAACTGGCGCGGACGTTGAATACGCCGGCCCATGGCAATATTAAAGTCGGTTGGTTTGCGTTGAGAAGAACCCTGAAAAACATCGGACTGGACAGCAAGAAAAAACGCGCCATGGCCAATGGCGTGCGCTGACCCTCTGCCAGGGCGCAACCGGCGCAAGTGTCCATGCGACCGGGACTTCCTCCAATCCACCCGAATCCTTTCTTACATTCAACTAAATACCATTTGCTATGTTTATTGATCATGCAAAGATATATGTGGTAGCCGGCTCCGGTGGGGCCGGCTGCGTCGCTTTTCGGCGCGAAAAATACATCCCCAAAGGCGGTCCCAGCGGCGGTGACGGCGGCCATGGCGGGGATGTGATAGCCCGGGCGGACCGGCACATACACACCCTGCTGGATTTCAAATTTGAAACCCGCTACAAGGCTGAGCGCGGCACTCATGGCATGGGATCCAATATGACCGGAAAGAGCGGGGAGTCCCTGGTGATTCGGGTTCCCGTTGGGACGGTCATTCGCGATGCGGAGGATGGCCGGGTTTTGGCTGATCTTTTGCAGGAAGGGCAGGAGGCGGTCATCGCTAAAGGCGGCCGCGGCGGCCGCGGCAATTCCCGTTTCACAACGCCGACCAACCGGGCGCCGCGCGAATGGGAGCCGGGATTTCCCGGTGAAGAGCGAACCGTGGAGCTGGAATTGAAACTCATCGCGGATGTGGGCCTGGTGGGGTTGCCCAACGCCGGCAAATCCACGCTACTCTCGCGCATTTCCGCCGCACGCCCGAAAATTGCGGATTATCCCTTTACCACCCTCACCCCCAACCTCGGCATTGTCCGCGCCGGCGAAAAAGGCACCTTTGTGGTGGCGGATATTCCTGGATTGATTTCCGGCGCTCATGAGGGCAAGGGGCTGGGCATTCAATTTCTGCGCCACATCGAGCGCACCAAAGTTCTGGCCATTCTCCTCGATTGCAACAGCGAATCCATGGAAAGCGATTACCACACCCTGATCCACGAACTGGAATCCTACAGCCCGCTGTTGTTGCAAAAAAAACGGATGATTGTTTATACAAAAAAAGATTTAAGCCCAGGCAAATTTTCCGGGTTGAAGAAGAAGGTGACCGGACCGGTTCCGGCGCTCACCATCTCCGCGGTCAGCGGTGAAGGATTGGATGAACTGATCCGTTTGCTCTGGGATATTTTACAGGAAGAGGAACGCACATCTTCTCTATCATAAATGGAGATGATATGGGTTTTGTCACACCCGAGTTACTCAGCTTGTATCAAACCCCCGGCATTGGCCCCCAGCGCATGCGCAATCTCGTCGCGCGCTTCAAAACTCCGGCAGCGGTGTATTCCGCCTCCACCCGTCAACTCTGTGAAGTGGGGGGCATCGATCAGACCCTCGCCGCGGCCATAAAAAAGCATCGCGACCTGGCTTTTGCTGAAAAACAAATATGTCTGGCCGGGCAGTCCGGCGTCACCCTGCTCAGTATCTGGGATGAGGATTATCCGCCTCTTTTACAGCCCCTGTTTGACCCGCCGCTGATCCTGTTCGTTCAAGGCGATATCAAGGCCCTCTCTCTGCAAAGCGTCGCCATGGTCGGGACGCGCGCTCCCAGCGAATACGCGCAGATCATGGCGGAAAAATTCGCCCGCGAACTGGTGCAAAGAGGACTGGCGGTGATCAGCGGGCTGGCGCGCGGGGTTGACACGCTGGCGCATCACGCTTGCGTGTCCCAGGGTGGCGTGACTGTTGCGGTCCTGGGTTCCGGCCTCGATCAAATCTATCCGAGCGAAAACAAACAGCTGGCGCGACGAATCGCAGAAAGAGGGGCGGTGATCTCCGAGTATCCGTTTGGCGCCAAGCCCGACGCACCCCATTTCCCGCGCCGCAACCGCATCATTGCCGGACTCTCCCTGGCGACGCTGGTGGTCGAGGCCGGAGAAACCAGCGGGGCGCTCATCACCGCGGACAATGCGCTGGAGTACGGCCGCGAGGTGATGGCCATTCCCGGAAATGTCAACAATCCCAAGAGCTGGGGGTGCAATCGCCTCATCCAGCAGGGGGCGAAACTGGTGCAGAATATCGACGATATTCTTGTGGAAATCGGTCTGCAAATGCACCCCGCCCGGGCGGTGCAACTCTCCCTGCCGGTTGAGGATCTCAGCGACGAGGAATCCGCCGTCCTGCAGGTACTGGGTCCAGATCCGGTTCATATTGACGCCATATCGCTTAACGTGCAGCAGCCGGTCTCGCAAACCGCCGCGATTCTGCTGCAACTGGAGCTGAAGAATCTTGTCATTCAACTGCCGGGCAAGAAATTTGCGCGCGCATGATCTATTGATTCGCAATGATTGCATGAAAAAAGATTTGACTATCTTCTTATTTATTTGTAAATTTATGCCTGCCGGGAGGGATAGACCTAACAGGCAAGGCAGCGGTCTTGAAAACCGCCGGGTGCAAACCCTTGGGGGTTCGAATCCCCCTCCCTCCGCCATCCCGTGATGGCGGGCGCAAACATATTTTTCGGAGAGGTGCCGGAGTGGCTGAACGGGGCGGCCTGCTAAGCCGTTGTAGGGAGTAATCCCTACCCAGGGTTCGAATCCCTGCCTCTCCGCAAAACAAAAAATGGCGGTTTCGCCATTTTTTTGTAATTACAGGAAAAACGGAAACAGGTGAATTCTTTGACCAACGTACGCGTAAGATTTGCCCCCAGCCCGACGGGTTTTGTACACATCGGCGGTTTGCGCACCGCGTTGTACAACTATTTGTACGCCCGCAAGCACGGCGGCACGTTCATCCTTCGCATCGAAGACACGGACCGCGAACGCTTTGTCGAAGGCGCCACGGAAAACCTCATCTCCGTGCTGGAATGGGCCGGCCTGGTTCCCGATGAAGGCCCCCGGCAGGGTGGCAATTACGGTCCCTATTTCCAATCGCAAAGAACAGAGATTTATCAGAAATACGCCCGGGAGCTGCTCGACAAGGGTTTTGCTTATTATGCCTTTGATACGCCGGAAGAGATCGAAGCGGCGCGGCAGCGCGCGCGCCAGTCCGGCAATCAGTTCATGAAATACAATTTCACCATCCGTCATGAGATGAGCAACAGCCTGAATATGACCCCGCAAGCGTTGCGTGCGGCGTTGGATGCCGGAAAACCCTATGTGATCCGGCTTTTGGTGCCGGAAGGCCGCCAATTCGAGGTGGATGATGAAATTCGCGGCCGCGTCGTTTTTGACAGCCGCGAAATAGATGATCAGGTCTTGCTCAAATCGGATGGCTTTCCCACCTATCATCTGGCCAATGTGGTGGATGACCATCTCATGGAAATTTCCCATGTCATTCGCGGCGAAGAGTGGCTCAGTTCCGTGCCCAAGCATTTGCTGCTCTACGAGTGTTTTGGCTGGACGCCGCCGCACATGGCGCATCTGCCGTTGATTTTCAATCCGGATGGCAGCAAGATGAGCAAGCGCGACATCCAATCCCTGGATGAACTGCCCAGCGGCAAAGTGGATCCCGATGTCGCCTCGTATATCCGCAAAGGCTATGAAAAAGCGGCCATCATCAATTACATCGCACTTCTCGGCTGGAATCCGGGCGAGGGCGATGACCGTCAGGTTTTTGATCTGCCAGAGCTGGTGCAAGAGTTTTCACTGCAACGCGTCAACAAATCAGCGGCCATTTTTGACCTCAAAAAATTGCAGTGGCTCAATAAAGAGCATATCATGCGCCGCGATGTCGCTTCGCTGATGGAGGAGCTGAAACCGGCGCTGCGCAAAGCCGGATATACAGATGTAGCGGATGATTATCTGGCGCGGGCTGTCGGTTTGATGCGGGAGAGGCTCTATTTTACGGAAGATTTTGTCAAATTGGCGGGTTATTTTTTCAATGATCCCACCTCTTACGATGAACAGGCGGCGCAAAAACGCTGGCAGGAAGATACGCCAGAGCTGCTGCGGCAGTTCGCGGAAGCGATCCGGAAACTGGATACGTTCACGGCCGGCGCCATTGAGGAGACCTTGCGGCAGGTCGCCGAGGCCCATAACAGCAGCGGCGGCAAGTTGATTCATCCGCTCCGGCTTGCGGTGACGGGCGTCAGCGTTGGCCCGGGATTGTTCGAATTGCTCGAAGTGCTGGGCAAAGAGACCGTTTTGAGACGCATTGACAGGGGCATGGAGATCATTCCCAAATTAATTTCATAAACGGATTGGGGAGTCGTCCAATGGCAGGACACATGACTCTGGATCATGGTATCGGGGTTCGAATCCCTGCTCCCCAGCTGCACAAGAACGGTCGTCGCACGGTGCTGATGACCGTTTTTGATTTAGTCTCTTATATTTTCAACTGTTGAGGTAGCGGAACATGGAAACCACAAAAGACACCGGGTATCCCGAGGCCGGGAAAAATGCGCCCGAGGATGCAAACAGTACGGCGCCCCCCCATTTCATACGCGCCATCATCCGGGAAGATTTGCAAACCGGCAAGTATCAGGGCCGTGTGCACACCCGCTTCCCACCGGAGCCAAACGGCTATCTGCACATCGGACACGCCAAGTCTATTTGCCTCAATTTTGGGCTTGCCAAAGAGTTCGGCGGCAAATGCAACCTGCGCTATGACGACACCAATCCCGCCAAAGAAGATGTTGAATACGTTGATGCCATCGAAGAAGACGTGCGCTGGCTTGGTTTTGACTGGCAGGATCGCAAGTTCTATGCGTCCGATTATTTCGAGCAGCTCTATCAGTTCGCCATCGCGCTGATCGAAAAAGGCAAAGCGTATGTGTGCGATCTCACCGCGGAGCAGGTGCGCGAATACCGCGGCACCCTGACCGAGCCCGG
>CAUJEL010000081.1 GCA_963169875.1 Candidatus Zhuqueibacterota bacterium | reverse complement strand
ACGGGTTATGACATCACCCGTCTGCAGTCCGGCGGCCTGCGCCGGCATGTTTTCGACCACCCGTCCGACGATGGGCCCCACGGCTTCCGGAATCCCGGAGATATACATCGCACCTGTGAAGATCAGAATGGCCAGAAGAATGTTGGCCAGGGGGCCGGCTAATAACACAAACATGCGCGTCCCGACCGATTTGGACATGAATTCATAGGGCTCGCCTTTGATGGATTCCTTATCCATGCTCTCATCGATCATGCCGGACATCTTGACGTAGCCGCCGAACGGAATGGCGGAGAGACAGTAATCGGTGTCGCCAATTTTTTTGCCAAAGAGCCTGGGGGGAAATCCGATGGAAAATTGTTCCACCCGAATCCCGGATAATTTCGCAGCGAGGAAATGCCCCAACTCATGCACAAAGATGAGCACGCCCAGCACAACAATGAAGGGCAGAATATACGTTGTCAAAAGTGTCAATACTAATAACATGTTTGATCCTTCTCGTTAATGTTGTCCTTTTAAGTGTAACGATGCGCTTTGAAAAAGGTTTCAATGGTTTTGTTGCACAAATTGCCGGGCCCAGCGATCTGCATCCAGCAGCGCCTCGGCATCGGGATGCAAATCGGGAACATGCTTTTGCAGCGCGGCCGCGATGACGGCGGCGATTCGCAGATATTGGATACGGCCCTGCAAAAACAGATGCACTGCCGCCTCATTGGCCGCATTCAAGACCGCGGGCACGGTCCCCCCGCTCTGCAGTGCCGCATAAGCCATGCCGAGTGCGGGAAACTTTTTGTCATCCGGCGGCGAAAAAGTCAGATTGTTCATAGCCGTAAAATCCAGGCGCGGGAACTGCGAACTCAGGCGCTGCGGCCAGGTCATGGCCAACTGGATGGGCACGCGCATGTCCGGCACCCCCAGCTGCGCCTTCACGGAACCATCCTTGAACGCGACCATGGAATGGATGATCGATTGCGGATGGATGACAACGCGAATTTTTTCCGCCGGCATCGCAAACAGCCAGTGCGCTTCAATGATCTCCAGACCTTTATTCATCATCGTGGCTGAATCGATGGTGATCTTTTTCCCCATACTCCAGTTCGGATGCCGCAGGGCCTGTTCGACCGTGACTTGGCGCATCTCCTCCGGAGAGAACGTGCGGAAAGGTCCGCCCGAGCCGGTGAGGATAAGTTCTTCGACGGCGTCCGGGGACTCTCCGAACAAGCATTGAAAAATGGCGCTGTGTTCGCTGTCGATGGGCAAAATGTCCGCATGAGCGGCACGCGCAACCGCGGTGACCAGACTGCCACCGATGACCAGGGCTTCTTTATTGGCCAGCGCCACTCTTTTACCGCGCTTGACGGCCGCCAGCGTCGGCAGGAATCCAACCGCGCCAACCACCGCATTCACAAAAAGGTCATAGGGCAGCTCTTGTGCCATGCGCACAAGCGCCTCGCTACCTTGCAGCACCTCGATGCCCAGTTGCGCAAAGGCCTGCATCTGCTCCTGGTCCGGCGTGCAGCCGGTGATGGCGACGAGGGCCGGTTTATGGATTTCGGCGATACGCAGGAGGTGATCCACCTGCTGATGGGTCGACAGGGCCAAAACGCGGAACCGTTCCGGGTGCTGCGCCACAACCTCCAAGGCGTTGACCCCGATCGAACCGGTTGCGCCCAATATGACCACGGCCTCAGGCTTCATGACCCGCCGCCTCACTGATCTGTTGATGCATTTTTTCCTTCAAAGCCTGGCTCTGATTTTTTTCTTCTTCGGTCAAGGATCCATCGACCAGGTGCAATCCCCAATGCTGCGAGAATCCAGTGCGCAACGCTAGGGCGAGTTGATCATAGTGCAGCGGCACGGGGGAGAGTTCATTGAGACAGATGGTTTTTTCCTGCATGAATTTTCTTGCGGAACGCTGCCAATCCGGATCACGCTGTGCCAGATAGTCCACCAGTTTCAGATGATCCTCTCCAATCAGGATGGAACCATGCTGCAGTACCACGTCGCCAAAACGGCGCTGCGCGCTGCCAATCAGTTTTTTGCCCTCATGCCCGATCTCGTATTTGATGGACGAAGCATAACAGAGGCTGCCCAATTCCCCCTGGGTGTAATTCCGGGGGCTTTTGCCGGATCGTTCAAACGCGATCGGGATATAGAGCAGCTGCAGGGCGGCCAGGATGCCCTGGCTGATGCGTTCGTAAACAGGCATGACCCGGGGATCATAGAGGTGGCTGTCGCGGCCGAGCACCACCGAATAGGTGATTTCGGCCGAATGCAAAACAGCCCGCCCCCCGGTTGGACGGTACACGACGTCAATGCCATCCCGGGCGCAGCGTTCCATATCGAGATCAGAAAGGGATTGGTGATACCCCAGGGAGATGGCCGGCGGTTTCCAGCCATAGACGCGCAGTGTCGGTGTGCCCTGATACGCTTGCGTGATGGCAAGGTCAACGGCCATATTTTCATAGGCATCACAGCAGCCGCTGTCTATAAAGCGCCAGGTCTCCTTCGTCGGCTCTGCTACAGCGTGCATCAGTGAATGATCCCGCGATCTGAAGTCTCAATGAACCGGACAACATTCTGAATCTCCGGAATCATCTCAAATTCCGCTTTGATCCGTTCCAGCGCCTGCGTGACATTGAGATTGGAGCGATACAGTACTTTGTAGACGCGCTTCAACTGCAGGAGGGTTTCGCTGCTGAAACCGCGACGGCGCAAGCCGATGGAATTGAGGCCCGCAAAGCGCAGCGGTTCATCCGAGGCGAGGATGTAGGGGGGAATATCCTGCACCACCCGGAAGGCGCCGCCCACCATGCAATGCTGACCGACATGACAGAATTGATGCACCGGCGTCATGCCGCCGATGATGGCCCACTCTTCGATGGTCACATGGCCGCCCAATTGGACGCCGTTGGCCATGATGACATTGTTGCCAACCTCGCAGTCGTGCGCCACGTGCGCGTACGCCATGAGGAGACAGTTGCTGCCGATGGAACTTTTACCGTGGGCGAGCGTGCCGCGATTCAGGGTGCAAAATTCGCGGATGGTCGTATTGTCGCCAATTTCGAAAAGTGTGGATTCTCCGCCGAATTTCAGGTCCTGGGGCAGCGTGGCGACGACCGCCCCGTTATGAATGCGGCAATTTTTGCCGATACGGGCGCCGTTGGCAATATAGGTGTGCGGGCCGATCGACGTGCCTTCACCAATGACCACATCGGCATCGACGACGGCGAAAGCACCAACGGTGACGTTTTCAGATATTTGCGCGTCCTTGTCTACCACGGCTGTCGGATGGATTTCAATCACGTTCGTATTCCTTTGTTTTCAGGCACTGGGAAGAATAGATTATGCTTTTCCTTCGCGATCCACGATGGCGGCCATGAGTTCTGCTTCGCAGACGAGCTCATCATCCACCAGGGCGCGGCCGATCATCTTGCAGATGGAGCGGCGGTAAGCTGCCAATTCTACTTCGAATCGTACCGTATCGCCCGGCGTCACTGTTTTGCGGAAGCGCACATTGTCGATACCGGTGAAATAGACCAGTTTGGCATTGGGATCGGATTCGGCGTTGAGCAGAAGGATGCCTCCCACCTGCGCCATGGCTTCGATGATGAGAACACCCGGCATGATGGGCTTGCCCGGAAAATGACCGGCGAAAAAGGGCTCATTCATGCTGACATTCTTGATGCCGACGACATGCTCCTGCGGCACGAGATCGATAATACGATCGACCAGCAGAAATGGATAGCGATGCGGCAGTATTTTGAGAATGGCTTCCATGTCCAGAAACACGCCTTTGTTATCACTGGCGGTATATTTGGAGCGGATCAGTTTCTTTTTGTACTCCTTGCGGATGATTTTGACCAGCTCCGCATTGGCGCCGTGGCCGGAACGGGCCGCCATGACATGGGCTTTCAGGGGTATGCCCAGCAGCGAGAGATCGCCGATCAAATCCAGCGCCTTGTGGCGCACGGGTTCGTTGGGGTAGCGCAGCGTCTTGCCGTTGAGGATGCCATTGGTCGAAAGGGTGACCTTTTCATCGATCTCGAAGAGACTGCGCAAGCCGGAGAGCTCGCTTTCACTCATGTCGCGGTCGACGATGACGACGGCGTTATCCAGAGCCCCGCCGCGGATCAAGTTCGCCTTGCGCAGCTGTTCCACCTCGCTGAGAAAACAGAAAGTGCGGGCGGCTGCGAATTCGGTGGCAAATTCTTCAGGGAGAGAATACATGCTGGTATATTGCGTGCCCAGCGCCGGGTTTTTATAATCCACCATGAAAGTGATGCGGAATTCATCCGATGGAAAAACAACAATGTCAATGCCCTTGGCGGGATCGTGATAGGTGATGGTCTTGTCGATGATGAGATAGTCGCGGGGCGAATCCTGTTCCTCAAAGCCGGCCTTGAGAAGAATCTCGACAAAGGGGAGCGCGCTGCCATCACCGACGGGCGGCTCATTGCCGTCCACTTCACAGATGATATTATCGATTTCCAGCCCGCTGACCGCCGCCATGACATGCTCGACGGTATGCACTTTGACCTCTCCGATGCCGATGGTGGTTCCTCGGGAGATGTCGAGGACATGGTCGATGTCAGCCGGTATGACCGGGCTGTCGGCGATATCCACGCGTCTGAAAATGATGCCGGTATTGGCGGGGGCTGGAACAAAGGTAATTTTGGTTTTGTTGCCGGTATGAAGTCCTACACCGGAATAGGATACGGGGTGTTTTATGGTTCTCTGGTTCTTGAGCATTCTTCCTCCATGACACACACTGTAGCGAAGGGATCAAGCCTCCTTGCCGGGCTGCCCCTGTAACATGTGCTGCAGTTTTTCGATCTCGGTTTCGAGCTGTTTAACACGTTTTAATAATTCCGGCAGCCGCCCCAGACTGGCCTCTTCGCGTTTGGCCGTCATATGGGGCCGGGCGGGATATCCGGAGACAAATGCGCCCTCCGCTATATCTT
>CAUJEL010000080.1 GCA_963169875.1 Candidatus Zhuqueibacterota bacterium | reverse complement strand
TCGGCGGTTTATGAATAGAACAGGCTAAATACCTCGATCACAAAAAAAGGACTTGAAGCGAGCTTCAAGTCCTTTTTTTCTGGTGCCGGGGGCGGGAATCGAACCCGCATGTACTTGCGTACGCTGGATTTTGAGTCCAGTGCGTCTACCAATTTCACCACCCCGGCGAAAATCGGCTTAAAATATAGCCATTTAGCCCGTTAAAGTCAAGGGAAATTCATTTTGCTTGCTTTTATTGCGGAATTAGTTATATTATAGACTTTAGTCAACAACATGGCATTCACACATACTCTTGGAGCATACCATGGCAAAGCTCTCTATTGATGATCTCAACATGAAGGGCAAACGCGTCCTCATCCGCGTCGATTTCAATGTGCCTCTCACAGACGATAAAAAAGTGGCCGATGACAAGCGTATCGCCGCCGCCCTGCCCACCATCAAAAAAGTCGTCGCCGATGGCGGCAAGGCCATCCTCATGTCCCATCTCGGCCGCCCGGACGGCGAGAAGAAACTCGAATATTCCCTGAAACCCTGCGCCGAAGCCCTGTCCAAACTTCTCGAAAAACCCGTGGCTTTCGCACCAGATTGCGTCGGACCCGAAGTGGAAAAGATGGTGGCCGCCATGCACGATGGCGATGTTCTGCTGCTGGAAAATGTCCGTTTCTACCCCGAAGAAGAGGGCAAAAAGGCCGGCGTGAAAATGACCAAGGAAGAGCGCCAGTGGTTCATCGACGCCCTGGCCAAACTGGGCGACCTCTATGTCGACGACGCCTTCGGCACCGCCCACCGCGCCCATGCCACCATGGCCGGTCTGCCCCTCAAACTGGGACAGGGCGCTTCCGGCTACCTGATGACCAAGGAACTTGATTATTTCGCCAAAGTGTTTGACAATCCCCAGAAACCCCTGCTGGCCATCCTCGGCGGCGCCAAGGTGAGCGACAAGATTCTCGTGATCGAAAACCTGCTCAACAAAGTAGATGCTCTTATCATCGGCGGGGCCATGGCCTACACCTTCCTCAAGGCCAAAGGCGTGGCCGTGGGCACCTCCCGCGTTGAAGCGGATTTTGTTGAAAAGGCGAAAGAGTATCTCGCCACCGCCAGGACGAAGGGCGTGACACTGCTGCTGCCTGTCGATCATGTCATCGCCGCGGAATTCCCCGAAGCCGGCAAGGAGGTCAAGGCGTCAACAACTTCCGGCGAAGCCATCCCTGATGGACAGATGGGTCTGGACATCGGTCCCAAAACCACTGATCTGTTCTGCAAAGAGATCGCCAAATCCAGGACCATTATCTGGAACGGCCCCATGGGCGTATTCGAAGTGGCTGGTTTTGAAAAAGGCACGTATGCGGTTGCCAGGGCCATGGCCGAGAGCGGTGCAGTGACGGTGATTGGCGGCGGTGATTCCGCCAGTGCGGTTAAAAAAGCAGGCGTAGCCAAACAGATGAGTCATGTCTCCACCGGCGGCGGTGCCAGCCTCGAGCTCATGGAAGGCAAAATGCTGCCCGGCGTGGCGGCATTGACCGACAAATAGATTTACCACCCCACAGTGAAAAAGCCTGTCGGATTACTCCTCCGCCAGGCTTTTTTATTTCTAACTTGAATCATTCACTGCCGAGAACGCAAGGATATGCAAAGAAAAGAGAAACAAGGAAATACATGTATTGCAGATTTTAAAACTGAGAAGAAATTCAGATCAAAACTTTTAAATAATCCCAACAAAAAAACTCGGTGGGTTCTGCGCACTCGGCGGTTTATAACAGAACAGGCTATCAGGCAATGATCCGACTAAAACAGATTGCCAAATGTGAGATAGATGGCCATGTCATTGTAAGGCGAACGGCCGATGTCGAGGGCGCCGATGAGATCTTTTTTCCACTGCACATGCACGCCAACGCCTTCGGCAAAATGCAGGTTTTTTAAATCCTTGGCGTCCGAACGCAGCCAGACTTTGCCGCCATCGGCAAAAAGATGGCCATAAAAGGTGAGGTCCTGTTTGAGAATGCGCAGATCCATCACGCGAATACGCAGCTCCAGATTCAGCAGCAGTTTGCTGGGACCGATAAACAGCAGCCGCGGCACACCGCGCATGCTGCGGCCGCTGCCCAGCCCTTCAAAGCGCTGATAGGAACTGCTGATGACCGCCATCTCATAGAATGGCGGGTGACCCGGCATGTGCTCCAGCAGCAACCGCTGCGCATAGACCACGCGCGGCAGCAGCGGAACATAGCGGCGGTCGGTCAGGGTGATGCGGCTGTAATCGTAATCACTGCCTAACCAGGTGCTGCATTTCTCGATGAGCAGATCAGTCCAGTATCCGCGTGTGGAAACTGCTTCCTGGTCGCGGTGGTCCAGAACGAGACCGGTGCGGAGGTAATTGCTGTAGCCGCCCGCCATGCCGGATTGCGGCTCTTCATGCAGGCGGTTGGGGGGAGGGTAGGCACTGAGCCGTGTACGCACCATGGCTGCACCTGCCAGCAATTTAAAATGCCGTCCCTGCAGTGGCCACTGCGCGTTGACATAGCAGGCGCTCCAGCGATGATTGTAGTTGTAATATTCCTCGGAGAGAAAATCCGGCTTTTCCGGATCAGCGACATCCTTGCGGTAATCGGGACGGTTGCCCAATCCGTAGAAATCCTCCAGACCGAATTTTTTATACTCCAGACGGATGTCCAGGCGCGAAGCGGGGCCCCAGATGTGCGGCATGTCCAGAAACGCATAGACATCGAGTTTTTCTTCGGTGGATTTGGCACCGTTGAGCAAAAAGTGCCAGCGATAAGGCTGGATGTTGCCCTTGCCAAACTGATAGAAGAAGAGTTTCCCGCCGTACTCCCAGCCTTCGCCGCTGCTGAATGTGAGGCTTGGAACAGCCGCAAAAGCCAGTCCCTTGGGAGCGGATTGCGCCCACATTTGGCCGTGCCACAATCCCAACAGCCACAATCCCCACACCAATTTGTGAAAATAATTTTGCACGGTATTCCTCTTGTGTTTTGCCGATGTCAACAGCAACGACGCATGTGTTGCATGAAACCAGGTTGTTATTATTCTCAAAGTTTTCTGACAGTTTACACGAAAAACCGAATATTATTCACAGACGCCGTGTGCATGGCGTCTGTTGATAAGTCTTGCTGGACTCAGAGAATACGGTCCGATTTGAATGTCATCTCCATTTTGAAATGCACAGCCGATGCTATTGGCCGGATGGTGCCTGAAATAAAAATCGACCGCAGCAGGCAATCGAAATTTCCATTCCTGGCGAGTATCACAACGAAGAAACCCCATCGCATGATTATCATAAAAATGAAGTCATTTGTGTGAAACAAAAAACAGGGATATTCGTTATGTAATAAAACGGGCACATGGACGCCGGCATTTCGACGTAATCTGGTTTAAAATCAATTTATTAACTCTGAAGCAGAACCGCAACAGCTTTTTACAGGTTTTTCTTAAAAAAAAATTGTGTTCAAAAAAAATACACTTGCAATTTTAATTTCAATGTTGTAAATTAGAAAAGTACTTCGAACAGTCGTAAAATATATCGAATTTGCTTCAGACCATGACGGGGTGGCTGTGTTTGAAGACGGGAACGTGCTCAACGCATCCAATGCTCTGGATACTCCGCAACCACTGATCTTTCCACATTAGCTGCTTTATTTATCTGCATCTTTTTTTAACTCTTGGCACAATCCATTCATCATCGTTCAATTGACGTGCGTGCACATTTTTGTGCGCTGCGCAGATAATAATTTGACAGGTTTGATCATTCCAGAGAGGGAGGTGTCGGCCAGGAGAGCATTCACTAATCAACCCATACAATCCCCAAGGTTATTTCCCGCCTGTATAATAACCTTGAACCCAATTAACCTGTGAGGAGACAGTACAATGGGACAACAACAATTACTGCTTTTGGTACTCAGCGTTATCATCGTCGGTATCGCTGTGGTGGTCGGAATCAACATGTTCAGCACCTCCGCTGAATCCGCCAATCTCGAAGCTGTGACCAATGACCTGATGCATTTTTCATCCCTGGCGCAGCAGTATTTCATCAAACCCACCAGCATGGGCGGTGGCGGCGGCGCTTTCACGGGCATCGCCATGAAACATATTGTGCCCAGTGTGGGAGCCGGTGCCGAGTATGTCAATGATAATGGCACGTACTCCATTACTGGGACTGTTAGCGATTCCACCGTTTCATTGCTGGGAACTCCCAAACGCGCCAGCAATACCGTCACGGTTACTGTTTACAAAGACCGGGTGAAGACGGTTCTTTCTGACTGATTCTCTGGTAGCTGTTTGAGAATTGGTGAAATTGCGGAAAAGGGGCCTCTTGTACAGAGGTCCCTGCTTTTATTTTTCCGCCGCCAGTGAACGGGACAGAAGCAGGTGGGTGTATGGCGGAGTTTCGCTACAACGGTTTAAACGCGGGGCAAAAACGCGTCATCGGCTATGTTGAAGCCAGGACGATGCGCGAAGCCAGGCATAAAATTGCAGCCCTGGCAGCACATCACCATTTTTCGCTCCTCTCCATCCAGAAAAAAGCCACTTTTCTCTATCGGGTTCGCCGGCTTGATGGGCAGACTCTAAAGGGGGAGCAGAGCGCCTTTTCGCGTGAAGAAGTCGAGGTGGCTCTGCGACGTCTCGGATTCGAAGACGTTCGCGTGCAAAAACTGGTTTTTGACTGGCGCCTCAAACCACCCTATGCGGATATCATCACCTTCATCCGTCTGTCCGCAGATCTGCTGCGGGAAAAATTACCCTTTGATGAAATCCTGACGCTTCTTGAATCAGACACGGCCAATAAGGCCATGCGCAAGGTCATTCATACCATCCTCGGCGATCTTCGCGACGGCAAGGATGGTGAAGAAGCGTTCGGCAAGCAGGCCTATTTTATCGGCAAGTTCCCGGCCAAAATGCTGGGGGTTGCCTCCAAGAGCGGCAATATGGCAGAAGTGTTTGAAAATACCGCCAAATTTCTCGAGCGCGATTACGAATTCCGCAAGAGCCTGCGCAGCGCTCTGCTCATGCCGACCGTCACCATGGTGGTTCTCTTTGGTTCGGTCATCTTTTACGTGGGCTATATCTTTCCTAAAACCGCTGAACTCTTTCTCAGTTTTGGCTCTGAACTGCCGCCCATGACCAAAGCGAGCCTGGATCTGAGTCATTTTTTGACGCGCAACATATACTGGATCATTGGTTTATCCCTGGCCATTCCCGTGACCCTGATTCGACTGGCCATGACGAAAAAAGGTCAGCTTTTCGTCGGGCAATATTTCATCAAGTTACCCATCATTGGTTCGTTGATGCACAAGACCTCCATCGAAATTTTCTGCCGGGTATTCCACTCGCTCTACAGCGGTTCCGGTGAAAATATCGACGTCATACGCACATCGGCGGAGGCGTGCCGCAATAAATACATCGAACAGAATATCAAGGAAATAACCATTCCCTTGATGGTGCGCGACGGGGCATCCTTCGTCCATGCGTTGAGACAGGCCAGGGTATTCACGGAGAACGCCCTGTCCCGGCTCAATGCGGGCGCCGAATCAGGCACTCTCAAAAGAGTCAGTTTGCAGATCGCCAATTACTATGAACGGGAAACAACGTATCGCATGAAAGCCATCATTGACTGGATACAGGTTGTCATCGCTTTTCTGATTCTGATCGTCATGACGCTGTTGACGGTGGTTTCATCCGAGACCGCGGTATTTCAACCCAAATTACCAGGTATGTGATCCATGACCCCTCGTCCGCAAATATCGGCCGCGCTGCTGGAAAAGCTGTCACAGCTGGATTCATCCTTCAGCCGTGACAAACTCATCAAGGCCGTTCACATCCTTGAAACTTCCCAGAGTCCAAGGACATTGGCGGATGTTTTGATCCATGATCTGGCTTTTGAACGGCACCATGTTTTTCAATCTCTGTGCCGTATCTATGCCTTTCGCGAAATCCGGCTCAGTTCCGCCTCATTGACCGATGGCTGGATTGAATTCATGCAGAATTTTTATAAATCACTTGAACCGCGTCTGCGCGAAGAATTTCTCAACCACAAGATTGTACCTTTCGGCCGCAGCGAAAAGAGCCGCGATGTGCGCATCTTTATCTGTCCGGATCCTCTGGACCGCGAGATCGAAAAATTGATGCAGCAGGCCGGTGTGAAAAAATACGAAATCGCCTACGCCCGCCTCGAAGATGTCAATGACATGCTGCTCAGAATCGCGCCGGCCGAAAACGAGTTCCTTAAATTTGTCCAGGAGGTGACTTCCGAAGTCGCCATCATCGATACCGATGAAGAGGAAACATCGGTTGATGAAGATGAACTCACCACGGCCGTCAACCAGAGTCTGCTGGTCAATCTCTTCGAGGGATGCTTGATTGAGGCCGTGCGTAAAGGCGCCAGCGATATACACATCATTCCCAAAGAGGGGAATGTCACTGAAATCTATTTGCGCGTGGATGGCCGTCTCAATCTCTGGCATCGCCAGGAGAGCGTCAAACCCGAGGCGTTTCTCTCGGTTGTAAAAGACCGCAGCAAAAATGTCGACCGCTTTGAATGGGAAATGGCCCAGGATGGTTTTATCCAGCGCGAAATCGATCAATACCTCATCCGCTTTCGCGTTTCCATTCTGCCGATTGTCTCCTCCGCCCTGGGACGGAAATACGAAAGCGTCGTCATCCGTGTGCTCGATGATCGCAAAGTCATCACCGATCTCGGCAAACTGGGATTTGACGGATACGCCAGGAGTGAATTCGTCAAAGCCATTCACAAGCCCCAGGGCATGATCATTCTCACCGGACCGACGGGCAGCGGCAAGAGCACGACGCTGGTCGCCGCGCTGGCGCAGGTGATGACACCTGAACTGAATATCCTCACGGTCGAAGATCCGGTTGAATATAATATCCGTGGCGCGCGTCAATTAAAAATAAACACGAAAATGAATTTTGATCAGGCCATGCGCAGCATTCTGCGCCACGATCCCGATATTGTCATGGTGGGAGAAATACGCGATGCCAAGACGGCCGAGATCGCCATTAAAATGGCCAATACCGGACATCTCACCTTCAGCACCCTGCATACCAATGACGCCTCCAGCGTGGTGTCGCGCCTTTTCAAGATGGGCATCGAGCCCTTTTTGATCGCCTATGCCATCAATCTGGTCGTTGCACAGCGCTTGATGCGAACGCTTTGCAAGAGCTGCAGACAGCCCATCAACAATCTCGACAGGAGCATCCCGTTGACTTTGGGCTTCAAGGAAGAGGAGATCAATAGTGGCACCTTTTACCGGGCGGTTGGATGCGGCAAATGCCGTAATGGCTATGCCGGCCGTGTCGGCATACATGAGGTTCTTCCTTTCACGAACGAGATCCGCCACATCATATTGGATGCCTCAAAGGAATTGGATGAGGACGCCATCAAAAACAGCGCCATGCGCAACGGTATGACCACCCTGCGCCATGCTGCCAGAATGCGCGTACTGGAAGGTGTTACGACGCTGGAAGAAGTCGCAGCGGTTACAACCGAATGATGAACAGGAAGCCGGGGATGGTCGATGTTCTTGTCATAGATTTTGATCCCGAGGTGCGCGAGCAAGCCAGCATCGCATTGAATGGGGGCGTTTTCGCACTCACCTTTGCCAGCGATGGTGTGGAAGCCATTAAAACAGCCAGAGCGAAGACGTTCGATTTGATTTTGGTCGACATGCTGCTGCCCGGCGTTGTCTCCAGCTTTGATGTCATTCAGCGCCTGCGTACCGTGACGCCGCAAAGCCCCGTTCTCGCTATCTGCGATGGAAGTGGAGGGCATGTTGCCGAAGCAGCGTTGCGCGCTGGTGCAGAAGAGGTTGTTTTCAAACCGGTCGATTCCAGCAAAATCGATGCGGCAGCCAAAAAACTGTTGCACGGGAAATATACATTTGCACAGCCTGTGCCAACCACACCGGAGAGGAGTACACCCCGGCTGCCGGAGATCCCATTGCTCGGCAATTTCAGCGTGACAGAAATAGAACAACTGCTGGGTCTTGCCGACAGGGTGACTCTGAAAGCCCGGGAGAAATATCAGTTCGACGGGCAGCAAGGGGTGGTGATCCTGTATTCAGGCGCTGTAAAAGCCTGGCTGGGTGCCTGCTTTGCTGGCCTTCTGTCGGCCGGTCATTCCATCGGCGAGGCCAGCCTCTTCCTGAAAAGCGAGCAGCCACTCATGATATCCCTGACGGCCATGGAAGAGACGGTATGCTATCATCTCCGTAAAACAGTGTTGAAGGAATATTTTCAAACCACTGGCAAAAATTTACTGTTGCGGTTTTCGGTGAATGTTATCACCTGCCTGTCGCAGAAACTGGCCGACAGCTATCTGGAATTGGCGCGCAAACGGGCGGACGGGATCCTGAAATAACAGAGTATGCAAGATGAATTCATTACACCAGTCCGGATCGATCATGAATATCCATAGCGATGATCCTTCCTTGTTGGGAAGCGGATCTTCTGTTCACGATTTATTCAACCGCGTTCTGGCGCAGCTACCGCCGCAGCTCGATTTAATGGACCATCAGGCCGAACTCGCCGAGGCGGTGAGCCGCTTCACGCTGGCTGAACGAACTCAGGTACGGCTGTTGTTCGAGCAATTCCTGGTGCGCATGCGGGAACTGAATGCCTCGGATATCGAGATAGGCGGTTCAACAACCGGCGAGAAAATTTGGTTCCGGATTGATGGCCGCAAGCTGCCGCGCAATGAACTAGGCACCTGGCCCATCTCTTTCACGGACATTATCACTCATTCACTGCTGACGGAAAAACAGAGGGAGCGCCTCTTTCATCGCCGTGCCGTCGATTTTTCGTACACCATGCAAAGACCCGATGTTCTGTGGCGCTGGCGCGCCAGTCTCTATTTTGATCTCGGCCACATGGCGCTCAACATGCGCGCCATCGCCGGGGAAATTTATCCGTACCAGAAATTGGGATTCCATCCCAATATCTCCCGCTCCTTTTCATTGCGTCATGAAAAACAGGGACTCATCCTCTTGACAGGGATCACTGGATCGGGCAAGAGCACCACACTGGACAGTATCATCGATGCCAATAACCGCTCCGTGGAGGGACATATCGTCATCATCGGCGATCCCATAGAATTTATTCACACATCTCACATGTGCATCATTCGCCATCGCGAGGTCGGCCGGGATGTCACCTCGTTTAAGGATGGAGCGGTACAGGCACTGCGCCAGGATCCGGATATCATTGTGGTCGGCGAAATGCGCGATCCGGAGACCATCATGACCTGTCTTGAAATTGTCGACACCGGGCACAAGGTCTTTTCAACCTTGCACACAGGCTCGGCGGTGGAAACCATCGATCGCATGGTCGCTGAATCACCGGCCGAGGAACAGGAACGAGTACGAAACCGGCTTGCGGATGTGCTGCGTGTTATCATTTCGCAAAAGCTGCTGCCCGGTGTGGACGGAAGACTCGTGTTGGCCAAAGAAGTCCTGCTGGTTACTTCATCCGTTCGTGCTGCGATACGGAATAAAAACGTCCATGAAATATACCAGATGATCAGTGAAAGTAACAAGCTCGGCATGATCAGCCTGGAACAAGATCTCGTCCGCTTGCTGCGCGAACGATTGATCGATGAGAAAACTGCAACGGATTTTGCCAATAATAAAAAGCGATTTCAGGAACTTATAAACCAATAAAATGCCATGGCCAGATTAAGCAAAAAATTTGCACTGGGACTCTTCATTGACGGCTACCGCCTCAGCGTGGCTTTGCTGAGCAGGGCGGGTCAGCGCACTGCGATTGAGATGCTGGAAAATTACGATCTCGAAGAACAACTCTTGCCTGAAGACCGTGCGGTTTTGGGTATGAGAATGAATGATCCCCGCGGTCCCGTGGAGGGTAGTTCCCGCAAGGACAATCCTTTCGAATTGGAGATGGGATTGGAGACGTCCCGGCCCTCTACACCGGAGATGGCGGAAGTCAAAACCAACATCGATGTCATGCTTAGAATTTTGCATTTGATGTGCCCGCGTGAAAGCCGGCTGGCCTTCAATCTCATAGATTCGTTCGTTCTCTACAAGACCATCGACCAGATAAAGCCCTCAACCAGCCTGAAAATCAAACGGGCTATTTGGCAGGATTTGTTTGTCGAACCTCCGACTGAGACCAAATTGGAGAATATCGGTTTTATAAAAAATGGGGATAACCGTTATCTCGCTCTGGTTCACGATGATCCTCTGGTTCTGGCCACTCTGTTGTTCGAAGCCATGAAACTCATGCGCAGCAAGCCTCCCCAGGTCGCGCTCATCGATTCCGTTGAATTCTCCCTCGCCCATGCTTTGAACGTTCACGCGGCTTTGCCAAAAGATGATTATGCAGCGGTCATTCTCTTTGCCATGAGCTTTACCAAAATCATCTTTTTTCACGGCGGCATGATTGAAGAGGTGCTGCCAACCATTCACGAGGGTGCCGATTCCGATCATATTTGTGAAACTGTTTTTTCAAAATTATTGTTCGAAATCGATTCGGGCCGCATCCCGGCACTCAATCATCTCATTCTCAGCGGCGAAGTGGAACGTCCGCAAGCACTGCGGTTTTTCAAGAAAAAGATGAATGATATGCAGGTGTCGTGTTTCGATTTTTCGGATCTGCCCCTTGGACCACGTGCGGAAGCGCTGTCAAACCGGACCAGTCCCTATTCAGTCGCCATCGCGCTGGCGGAAAAAGCACTGAACGATAAATTCAAGACGCCGTTTCGCCATAATTTTTTGCCGCGGAGAATTCGCGACCGCCAGTCTGTTTATCGCATGGCCTGGCATGGCATTATGATGCTGGGTATTCTGTTTATTGGCGTTCTGCTGTTGACCTTTAATCTCATCTCCGGACAACAGGACCTCGCACGCACACGCCGTGCCAGCATTCAATTGGATCAGCAACTGCAGCAACTCGCACTTGTGGCTCATGAAGTGGACAGCCTCCGCGTAGAAATCGCCAAGCTCGAAGAGGGCACTGCATTGATCGATTCACTCAATCGCCACACCACCCGCTGGGGGCCCGTCGTGCAGAAACTCTCCAGGGCCCATGAACTGGCCGGGCCTTTCTCCGTGGTGCATCTCTTGACCAACGATAGCGGCATCCTCCTGGCAGAAGCCGAACTCAGCAGTCGCAGTCAGGTTGCCCGGCTGGAACGCATGATGCAACCGAGTCGCGTTGTCAATGTCAATAATAACCCGGACAGCAAAGGACCGCAGCTGGTGGTGAAGTTGGAATGCCTGGTAAAAAAAGGGGAGGGGCAAGAGTAGGTCTATGAATTATGCGGTCAGAAATACATTGATCATTGCGGCGTTTTGGTCCGTTATACTGGCGGGTGGCTTTTACTATGTTTATGGCTATCAGAAAAAAGTCCAGGAACGCTTGCAAACTGAGAATCAAGCCAAACTCGCCCGACTCAATGATCTGACATACCTGGAGAAGGATCGTTCCGAATTGCGGATTCATCTCCGCCGCCTGCAGGATATCAGTCTTGGCAGAATGGGGACCATCTCGGCCCATGAATCGCCAGGGGAAACCTACGACTATATCTTGCGTGAACTGGAAAGAACCCGGTCCCGCCTTAATGTCAGCTTTGTTTATAAAAATGAAGATACCTATCTCACCATGAAGCGCCGCTACTATGAGATCAAAGGGAGTGGACCGTTTCTCGATTTTTACAAATTACTGTGGTTCCTGGAAAATGGTCCGATTTTTTATGGTGTAAAAGGCCTTGATCTGGAACCACAACTGAACAAAAGCGGTCAAGGCCGTACAGAGGATGTCGCGTTCAGTCTCGATATCAATGGCTACGAAAGGAAGGAAGGTCCGGATATCACCACCATCACGGTCAGGCAGGGCGACTATCCGCAAATTGTCAATCTGGTCAAGGGTAGACCGCAACGGCTCTTCAGGCAAGGGACAGCCCAGCCAGGCAGCACCCTGCCTGGCCAGCCAACTGGTGATGGGCCGCAGCCGCAGCCCGAAAAAAATGTTGAAAAATTGCCGGAAGTGGATCAGCGCACGCAAATTCTCGCCATCATGCCGGGCGCCGCTGTCATCAAGGACCATACAGGCCGTACCTTTCGGCTAAAACCGGGGGATCGCATTTTTCGCGGTACGGTGAGTCAAATCAATCCCGGCAACGGAACGATCCAGTTCGCCATGCAGGGTTCAGGAAACTCCTCAACTTTGATTCTGCCAAACGGCTCAAATTGAAAGGTCTTTTATGCGATTCATCTATCATATCGCACTCTATGCCTTGATGGCCATAGCTGCCACCGGCTGGGCGCAACCTGATGACGTGCCGAGCGAGCTGATTCCTCCTGAACAACTCATCTCCCTTAACAGCGGCCTGGAGATCGGCATCGCTCTGGATATGTTGAGTGAATATGCTACCCGATTTACGGGCAAACCTATTTATGATGCCACCAAACAATCAGGCCCCATCGGGATTGAAATTTCCGGCATGCACTGGGAAAAGGCCATGCAAACCATCCTGGCGCGGCGTGGCCTGTGGTACGAAAGTCAGGATCATTTCTACCAGATTGTCACACCAGCTGCGGCAAAAAAAACTGCCACAGGGGAAAATCCTTATGGTCAAGAGATCAATTATAAACCAGGCTGCCGCGAAATAAAAATTGAGACAATTTTTTTCGAAGGCGACCGCAAGGCTCTCACCCAGATCGGCATCGACTGGAGCACCTTTTATAACGGCAAGATCAGCATCGCCAGCGCACAAGCGGGTACTGCCTCAATGGATGAACAGCTGTTTGAGTTAGGTCTGAATATACCGAGAAAACTCTATAATGTGGACATCCGCGCCTTGTTTCAACTCTTTGACTCCAAAAATATCGGACGGGTCATCGCACAGCCGCAAGTGGTCGTCACCGAAGGCAACGAAGGAAAGATTCAAGTCGGCCAGGATTTTTCAATAAAGACCAAAGATTTTGCGGGCAATCTGCTGGACCGCTTTTACAGCACCGGAACAATCCTGCAGGTGACCCCTTTCATCATCCAGGATGCGGAGAAAGGCGATATCGTCCTGCTCAAAGCCCACGTCGAGAAGAGTCAAGCCTATCCGGATGTGGTGTCCACCATCATCAAAAAATCGGAGGCCAATTCATTGGTGCAGCTGTTCGACGGAGAGGAAACACTTATCGCCGGGCTCTATTCCAACGAAAAAGTTTCGCTGCGCAAAGGTCTGCCTCTGGTTAAAGACCTGCCCTGGTGGTTTTTGGGATTGCGCTATTTGTTTGGCTATAACCGTTTTGAAGATGTGCAGAAAGAACTGATCATTATACTCAAAGCTTCGATCCTGCCCGAAGTATATGCCAGAAAGAGTATGGAGGCTGATAAAAAATCGGCCCGCTCAACGCTCGAACAACGATTGCAACAGTATCGTTTCCAGGCGACCGAAAACGATTCCATGGATCTCGATGGCATGAAGAGTTCCAATGACCTGCCGCAACCACCGGCTGCGCGGGCGCCGCAGAAAATCACGCCTTCGAGAACCAGCGACGAGAAACCAGACTCTGAACCCGCTGTAAAAGATCTGCGCAATGGCGTGGTGCAAAATGTTCAGGACGATTTTATTCTCATCGACTGGGAAAAGGGCGTCAATCCAGACCGGCTGGTGAATCAAACAGCGACCATCGTACGCAAAAACGGACACGGTTTCGAATCGGTCGGCAAAGTGCAGATCATGCGCGCTCGGGCACAAAAAACGGTCGCGAAACTGGTTGCTGCGCTGGGGGAGGATAAAAAACCGATCAGATCGGGAGACAGGGCGGTGATAAAATGGCCGGAATAAAAATGGACAAACACACGCTTATTATGACCCTCATCAGCACGTTGTGCCTTTCAATCGTCTGGCTTTCGTGTGGTGAGGGCGATGAGGAGATAACCGGGAATACGAATCTATCCGGCATGCAGGCCGATGCTTCCGAATTACTGGCAGATGGTATTTCCCAGGTCACCCTTGTGGCGACCGTGCTTGACAGCGCCGGCTATCCGCTCCAGGGGGCACTGGTAAAATTTACATCCTCCGCCGGGAGCATCACATCCAGAAGCTATTCTGACCCGTATGGACAGGCCGTTGCAACCCTCACCTCCCTGGCCAGCGTCACGGATGTAACCGCGCTGGTTAGCGCTGAACTCGCCGTCACTGAATCAGCGCGCATCAACAGTGGCCAACTTTATGCGCTGGATATAAAGGATATGACGTCGCCTGCCCGGGTGCGGCTGACCAAATCGACTGCCGGCACAGTGACCAGGGTCGAATTGGACATCCATTTTCTGGGGGTCACTCTGTCGGCGCAGCTGGATCCTGCGGAAATTTCCGCAGATGGCATCAGTCAATCCAGGATGCGTATCTGGCTGAAAGAAACGACCAGCAACAAGGGCATTGCCACATCAACATGCCGCGTTCGCGCAGCACAGCTCCCCATATTTCTGGATGTTTCAACAGGCACCAATGGGTATGCTACCGTGCCCATCGCATCAACCACGCAGGCCATAACCGATACGGTATATGTTGAATACGGAAATCTGTTGCAGAGCAAAAGTATCCTGAAACTGCAGCCACCGCGCCTTACATTGACGCCTGTGCGAGCCGAGTTACTCGGCGATGGCATGAGCAAAATGAGCTACAGCGCCGTTTTGATTTCATTTAAAAATAATCCCATTCAGGGAGCAGACATTGTCTTTAGTTGTGATGACGGCGTCATCACGGGAACCGCGCGAACCAACGCGAGCGGCGAGGCCACTGCCGAATTTCGCGCAGGCAATTCTGTACATAAAAACGTAAAAATTATCGCTCAATTTCATGCCTGGGCTGACACCGCCTGGATCGACCTGGTGGATACTGCGCCGTCAGCCGTATCAATAGAATCTGATAAAGAAGTGCTTCGCGATGGCTTCTCATCCCATGAAGTCCTTGTTTACGTGGTCAATCCATTGCAGAAACCAGTGCCAAACACAACCGTCCGCTTCACCACCACACACGGGCACATCGACTCCACCGCCACGACCGACGAGACGGGACGCGCCGTCGTCCATTTTACTCCGGACGCAGGAAAAAGCGATGCCGAAGCCATCATTGCCATAAACGCCCATGGTATTTCAAACCAGACAACGATAAAGCTCCTCGGCATCACACTGGATCTCTCCGCTGCGCCCGCTTCTATCCCGGCGGACGGCCTCGCCACAACCTCTATCTCTTTATCGCTGCAGATGACCACGAGTCTGTTGCCGCTCCGCGAACAAACCATCCTGCTGAGCGCCACCTCAGGTTCGATCCCCGGCATGATCATCACCGATGAACAGGGAAAAGCGCAGACCATGCTGATTGCAGGCACGGTTGCGGGTACGGCGAACGTACGCGCAACCTGGGGCGGAATACAGGAGACTCTGGATATCACACTTTTAAACACCCGGCCAGTGAGCGTGCAACTCACCGCGGAACCCAATTACATTTGGGTGCGTGAAACCGGGCAAACTGATATGACCCGCATCACCGCACGGGTGTTCGGCAGCAGTGGCCAGTTACTGCAGCAGGAGACGGGCGTTCGTTTCTTGATTCGCAATGGTCCTCATGGGGGAGAGGCTCTTTTTCCCAATGATGGTGATCCCATGACATCCAGCGTGCAAACGACTGTCGCAGGCGCCGCTACCATCCACTGCAAATCCGGCATCCGCTCCGGGACTGTAGAGATTCAGGCTGTTCTGGTTGATTATCCGGAGGTAACCGCACGCGTCACACAGATTGTCATCCGCTCCGGGCCACCCTATATTTGGATCGATCCGGCTGATGCGAATCATGTTGAATCGCATATGACGGTGGCGCTGGATTATTTCAACCTCGAAGGCTGGAATCATGTGCGCGATTTTAAAGTGAGCATTTATGTTGGGGATAAATATAATAATCCTGCAGAAGAAGGAACTAATATCTATCTGACAAGCACAGCCGGCATTGTGACAACTGATACCCGCACCGACGCTGAAGGACGTGGTAGCGCACTCTGGACCACCGCAAATCCACGTCCAACTATTGCACCCGGCGATCCGACAACCCTGGCGCCTCACCGCATCCCCAATCCGAACAGCCCAGGGAAAATGTTACCCGTTACAGTGCCGGATTTTGAAGGATCGCTGGTGCGCAATAGCGCAGGCATACTGGGAGAAAATGATGGTGTGGGAATCGTGATGGCAACCACACATGGCCGCGACCAGAATGGCAATGACGCCATCGTCTATGGTCTGAATATGGCGGTTTTCAGCGGGACGATCGTTGAATTCAGCGCCGCGAGCAATAAGAACTCACTTAATCCCGGTGAATATGCCCAAATCCTGGTCCGCATTTATGATCTCAATGGAAATCCTGTGGCCAAAGGTAGTACGCTGACCGCTTCCGCGAATGCCGGCCAACTCTCCGCCACAGATCTCATGGCCGGCGCCGAGCGATATGGCTATGGAACGACCTATTTTGCCACCACACTTCTGAACACCCTGGATGCGAAAGTGGACGAGGGCAGGATGGCGGAAGTCGTTTTCAAACTTGACAGCCCCAATGGAACCGGGACGATCACTGTCCCGATTTATCTCATTGGCAAACTGTGATGAATCTGCACGCGCTGAATAGGCGGACAGGAGGGAGTGCATGAACCAATCTCAGATGCTGTTAATACTGGGCGCTCTGGTGATGTTTTCATTTTTGAGCCTCAATGCGCACCGCACCGTCCTCACTGCAGCTCAGATGCGCCTGGATTCGGAATACGTCATCACAGCGGCAGAGGTGGCGGAGACCGTGCTCAATGAGGTGAAAAATAAGGCCTTTGATGAAAAAACGGTCGCTGCAACCATCGTAAACGAATATGAACTCTCTCAGGTTCTGGGGCCGGAGAGCGGCGAAACCTTGGCGACCTATGATGACGTGGATGATTACAAAACCAATGGGATCAGCAATCCGGCACGAACAGTGACAACACCGCGTGTCGGAGCATACACAGTCACAATATCGGTAGTCTACGTCTATCCAAATACACCTTCCTACACAAGTTCGTATCCAACGCGCATGAAACGTATCCGTATATTGGTCTCCAGCAACAAACTTAAAGTGCCTTTGCGTCTCGATTATTTTGCCAGTTATTAGGATAGTCTATGCATCATATTGATTTGATAGGATCTTTCATAATCGGCGGACTGTTGCTATTATCCGTCATGGGACTCATGTTTTACTTTAATATGAATGCCCACTCAAACAATATCAGTCAGATCGAACAGAAAAATACCACCGAATTCGGCCGTGTTGTGGAGCATGATTTTAACAAAATCGGCTATCGGGTTTTAAGCGGTGAAAAAATTGTCGCCATTGATTCCACTTCCATCACCTTCAGAGCGGATTTGAATAATGATGGCGTCACCGACAGTGTACGCTACACCAGAACAGGACGCCGTCCAAATTTCATCCTGACCCGTCATACCAGTATGAAACCGGGGAGCGATTTCCCGTTTGCAGTGGGTGATTTTTCTCTCAAAGCATACAGCAGCGCCGGCCAGGTGACCTGGAACAAGGCGGATGTCCGCGTCATCGAGGTAAAAATGCTGATTCAAAAGGAAGTTAAAATGCAGCAGCAGGTTGATCAAGCAGGGGCGTACTGGACCCGCCGTTTTCATCCCAAAAATTTGTGAGGTGCTCCCGTGGGGAAGATGATGCTGACCATCGTGGTTTCCATGGCCGTTCTCTTTGGCCTCACCACATTCAATATGATGCAGGCCAATACGCGCATGACCAACAACGCGGTCGACGAGTACGCGCGCATCCAGGCTAAAGAATTGGCGGAGAGCGGAATTGAATATGCGATCATGAAAATTTCACTCGATACCAGCTACCAGGACTTTGTGTATCTCTATACGCAGGACGGTAAAATATGGATCGATGTCGATTATACCACAAGCCGCTATCCGGAGGGGCCCAACGTTGGCGAAAAAGGCAAGCAGATCATATCAACCGGACTTTATCATGGGCAAATGGTCACGGTTCGCGCTATCATACAGATCCCCATGATCCCCGCAGTACCGCCGTTTATGCGCTTTGCTTTGATGTCGGATAAAGATTTATCCCTTGCCGGAAGCATTGATGTGGTGGACGATGGCAACACGTCCTGGAATGCAAGTATCCACACGAATGAGGATCTCCTGTTGCAGGGAAGCAGTATCGTCGAAGGATTTGGCAGTTACACCATGAGCATGGATTTGCGTCCGTATGAATTGGCGCGTTTTTTTGTGCCCAATGTAAATCCTTCCGGTTATCCGTTAGCGTCTCAAGTTCCGCGCATCAACATCCCTGAATTTGATCCTACAGATTATATTGCCATCGCGGATGAAAAATATATGGGCGCATCGACCACCGTCAACGGCCCTGATCTGAGTCTCGGTACCTACGAGAATCCCAAAATAATCTATGTTGAAGGTGACCTGTATATCAGCGGAAACCTCACGGGATACGGCGTATTCGTCGTCCGGGGGGACATTCATATCACCGGCACGGTGTCCTTGACCTCTGTGGATCCACTGGGCAATAATCTCGGCTTCTATTCCGGCCAAAATATTATTTTTCATGGCAATGCAGATGCTACGGGACAGTGTTATGCGGAGGGTAATATCCTGTTTGCGGGAGGTAACGATCTGCGCGGCATGGTGACCGCAAAAGGGACGATGAGTTTTAATGGCGAAACGAATATTTATTATCGTCCAGCTTCGGAAAATCTGTCCACGCCGTTCTGGCCCGGCGAAACCGGAAGGCCGGTTCTGATTTCCTATTATCAATAAAAAAAGGCTGCCAGGTGTGGCAGCCTTTTTCAGCAAGTACTATTTTACCAGTGGAAACCAATCATAACGCCAAAGCTGTTGGTACCCAGTGCCGAGAGTTTGGGACCATCGACTTCTTCGTCACCATATTCCATCTTGCTGGATCCGCTCATATATCCCAGCCAATACTCCGCAGCGAAACTGACACTCTTCCAGGGATAAAACTCGGCGCCCAGTAAACCGGCGAATCCCATGGTGCTGGCGGACATTTTTTGTTCGTCGGAATCGGGGACTTCGGTTGAACTCGACATGCTGGCATAGAACAGGCCGGCGCCGGTATAAATGCTGACCGGTCCGGATTGATAAAGGTGGTACTCCAGTGCCGGCATGATGGCCATCACGCTGTAAGTCAATGTGTGATCACCCTCATCTCCTTCATCTGTCCTGGTCATGGTTTCATAGCCAAATCCAAGACGCAGCGCCATATTGTCAGATAAAAACGTCTTGACGCCGATGCCTTTGAGCTCATCCGACGAAAACGCATTCTCATCCGGATACATGACAAGACCGGCCAATTGGCCATCAAGATCGAAAGAACCGAGGCCGCCGACGGTGAAAATCAACGCTTTATCTCCCTGCGACGTTTTGATGCGGCTGCTTTCATTGTCCGCCGCAATGGAGACGGAAACCGCCAGCATGACGATGACAAATAGAATCATCCACTTTTGCATACACACCTCCCGATTTGGTTTGATGGACCGGTTGTCGTAATTAGATGAATCAGTCCGGTTTTTTTAAACGTGCATGAAGACGCCTGACTTGGATGCATTGGCTATTCGATGACGAGCACAACATCGATTCGCCGGTTTTGAGCTCGGCCATCTTCTGTTTCATTGTTGGCCACGGGACGCGATTCGCCGTAACCGACGGCTTCGATCATCTCCGCGGAAAGAACCATATTGGCTAACAGATAGGCGCGCACAGACTCGGCGCGTTTGGTGGACAACGTTTCGTTGTAACGTTCATCTCCGATCGCATCGGTGTGGCCTTCGATGGTGATTTTGGCCTCGGGATACTCCCGGATGGCGCGCTGCACACGCGATAGCAGTCCGAAATAGCTCGGTTGTATGACCGATTTTCCGACCGGAAAAGTGAGTTCCAGCAAACGGATGATGAGGCGGTTTCCCTCTTGCAACACCGTCGCTTCACCCGGCAGGAACATGTCGCGGATTTTGGCAACTTTGGCTTCTTTTTCCCGCTTGGCCGCCAGTTCGGCCTGCTTTTGCGCCAACTCTTCCTGCAGGGCGGCCTCTTTCTGTTGTGCCAGAGCAAGATCGGTTTCTGTTTTGGCCAGCAAATTATCAATCTGCTTTCTGGCTTTGGCCATGTTGTCGTCGTGCTCTTTCTGGTTTTTCTCCAGCATTTCCTGCTTTTCAGCCAAATCTGTTCCGAGTTGCTGTTTTTCCGCCTTGAGGCTGCTGATCGAATTGATCATTGTTTTGAATACTTCGTCCAGAGGCTGGTCAAAAGCAGCGGCAAAGCCCAACTCCCTGGCGATTTTCCCAAGACCCTCTTCATAGAGAAGGACCAGTTCTTCCTGCGTGTATTTCTTATTTTTCAATAACTCTTTGATCTGAATGGCGTGTTGCGCCTCATAGATGGACTCTTCAGCTTTGGCCGTTGCATCCGCGACTGCATAACGGTCGCTGTTCAAAATTTCCTCGGATAAAGTTACCAGAGTCTTCGCCTTGTCCAGCGTTTTTGGCGCAAATTTGCCCGCTTCTGATTTTTCAGCCGCGCGATAGGCTTCACGCGCCGGCGCCATGACGCTCTTTTTGATGGCGTTCAATTCGGAATCACGGTACTTGGCGGTTGCTTTCGCCGCCTTTTCCCGGGCGCCGTCTTGATCCCCCAGCTCTTCAGAACCGCCCGCTGAACGCAATGCCTCTTCGCCTGCATTAAACTCCTCCAGCGTGAATTCAGGGGCCCTTGCATTCAGGGCATCCTCGCGGGCTTTCAAGGCCTGATCAAAAATGCCTCTGCCTGTCCATAACGTATTTTCAATCTTTTTGAACACGGCTTCAACTTCAGACAATTTTTTCCGGACTTCTTCAGTCTCCTTGCCCTTCTTGAAATCGTCTTTGGCTTTGGCGTACTTTTCAACGGCTTCTGTATAAAAATTGGGAGAGAGCAGATCAGCTTTCTGGTTTTTAAAATCTTTGAGCTGCTTGTCTTTTTCGCCAAATAGCACTTCATAAAGTTCAGCTTTTTGACTCAGGGCGGGCATGACGGCTGCCAATAGCAGCGCACAGGCGAGGATAACGGTAAAGGTCAGAGATCGTGAAGATGATTTTATTCTCATGGTTTTTGCTCCGACAGGTTATGCTGTTCTATTTTATTAAATAACAATAAACCGCGGCAAGTTATTTCTCGAAATGTCGAAAATATCGCGATCGGTCGGCAACTGCTAATGGGACGATTACCGGGCACATAACCTGTGGAGCGGGGGGTGTCAATGCAAAAGTTGGATGGGAAGATAATCCTTGAAATCATCCGCAATAAGGACTAAAAAATAGCTGCCGGCTGCCAGCGAATACCCCTGATCATCGCTCCCATCCCAGGAAAAAAAGTGTGGACCTTCTGCGAACGCCCCTGAGGCGAGGTGCTTCACAACCGCACCATGAAGATTGACAACCAATATCTCCGCCTGGGAGGCTTTTTGCAGGTGACATCTGATTTGGGTGCTATGGATGAATGGATTCGGGTAGTTTTGCGCCAGCATATGCTTTTGCGGGTGATGCTGATTGATTGCAGTGGGTAGATTGGCTTTGCCCGGCACGCCCCACAGGAAGCACGCACCTTGCGCGGCCGCGTCGAGTCGATAAAATGGGGAACCGCTGACAAATTCGGGGAAGCCATCACCGTCCACATCTCCAGCGGCGCATGCACTGTATCCCAGCATGCCGTAAGTTTGATTGCCCTCCACCAGCCAGGCGGGTGATGTGTATATTCCATCTCTATTACCCCGGAAAAGATAAAGCCGGCCCTCAAAGGATTCCGGATTGCTGAAATCCTGGGCGCCCAGCAAAATATCATCGCAACCATCGCGATCCATATCGCCGCAGCCCACGGCTGGCTGTCCAAATACAGCCAATTCATTGCTGGAATCGATCACCCAATCCGGTGTGGGATGGAGGCCGCTGCCAGAGCCCAAAAAACAGTGCACGCTGGGCAGAAAGGATTCACTCGAAATATGATCGCCAGTGCCTATGAGGAGATCGCCATAGCCATCCTGATTGAGATCACCGGCTACGGAAACTTCGATACCCAAAAAAGAAAGCGGACGCAGGCCTTCCTGTTGCCAGTCCGGATAGGGTTTTAAACCAGAGGCATTTCCGAAGAAGAGAAGGACGCTTCCGCATTCGCGGGTGTGGCCGTTATAACCCGGAGCACTGCAGACCAGATCATCGCAACCATCGCCGTTGATATCGCCCAGGCTGAGGCTGTACCCCAAGCGCGAATTTGCGCCGGACGAAACGTACTCCCAATCGGGTCGGGTTGGCAAGCCCTGCTCGCCGCCGTAGAAGACTCGGACTGCGCCACCGCGTCCAAGGGAATCGCCCGCATAAATGGCGCCGAGAACCAGGTCGTCGTAACCATCTCCGTTAAGGTCGCCGGATAGATCGGCAGAAAAACCGTTCGCCGCCTGCGCCAATGTGTCGAGGTAGGCCCATGCAGGTGTATCCGTCAAATCTTGCAGACCGCCCAGGTAAAGGTACACTTTCCCGCCCTTTGCAAACCACGGCGCGCTGACAACCAGATCATCGAATCCATCACCGTTGCAGTCACCCTGGCCTGCCAGGGCAAAGCCAAAGTTGCCCCCCGACGCTTCACCCTTTAGCGCCTGCGCCGGTTGCACGGATAACCCCTCGCTGCTGCCGTAAAAGAGATGCACACAGCCGCGGCCCTTATCATGCCAGGGCGACGATACGGCGACATCGGCATAGTCATCGTTATTGACATCGCCCATGCCTGCAACAGAAAAGCCCAGACCCGTGCTGTCAACGCTGGCTGCGAATTGCCAATCCGGATGAATCGAGGGTCCCTGCAACAGCGCCAGCCCGGCCTTTTGCCTGTGGTTCGCCGCAACAGTTCGCTGAGCCTCCTGCCAAAAATGCATGCCCGTGGTGCGAGATTCCTTGCACAAAAAATATACTTTGCTTAAATTGATACGATTCATTCTATCAAACTGCGCAGCACTTTCATCTGCAGATGGCGTATCAGCGGGGAGGACTGACAGTGCGGGATTCGCATCAGATGAAAAGGCAAAACGTGCAATGACAAGTGCCAGGCCGATCATGGGAAAAAAACCTTGAAACAGAGAACATCGCGATAAAATGTGTTTTTTCATGGACACTGTCATTTTCATAGGACACATCCCGAATATCTGTAAATGAAGGAATTCAATGATTTCATAAAGATAGCTCATAACACAGTATGAAAGTCCCCATATTGAATATATCTGTTTCAAGAAACATACCAAAGTATTTTTTGCAGGGAGGTTGATGTGCAAAGAATCAGGATGAACCTGATGCGCGTTGCAGTGCTTTTCGGTGCCATTCTATTTCAAGCGCTGCCGGTTTTTTCCGATGTCTCCGGATGGATGACACCCTTTGAAAAAAACCGAAAAACGACACCCCGGTATCAAGAGACCATGGCATTTCTGCATAAACTGGATGCAGCCTATGATACCGGCCGGTTGACTGACTTCGGCACCAGCCCTGAAGGCAGAGCATTACCTCTGTTCGTTATCTCGACGGACAAAAACTTTACGCCTCACGAGGTTGAAAAGTCGGGCAAAATGGTCATCCTCATCCAGGGCGCCATCCACAGTGGCGAATCGGAGGGAAAAGACGCTATTCTCATGCTGGCGCGGGACCTCCTGGTCCACAACAAATACCCCGAACTCACTCGCGCTTTTGTTTTTTTATTGGTGCCCATTTTCAATGTCGATGGGCATGAGCAGTTTTCAGCCTTCAACCGCATCAATCAAAATGGGCCGCTGGAAATGGGTTGGCGAGTCACCGCAACGCGATTGAACCTCAATCGCGATTTCATGAAAGCGGACGCGCCTGAAATGCGGGCATGGTTAAAGATGTATCACGCATGGAAACCCCATTTTTTCTATGATTGTCATACCACCGACGGCATGGATTTTCAGTACGCGTTACTCTGCAACATGGACGAACATGCGGAATTCGGCGGTGCAGTATCGCAATGGACCCATGAGCATTTTATGCCCGCTCTATATCGCCGCTGCGCCGAAAAAAATATGATCATTGGACCGTATGCAGAGTTAATTGATGAGGATCACCCGGAAAAGGGACTGATGGGCGGCGTCTGGCGCCCGATGCTCTCCAACGTCTTTGCCACCGTGTGCAACCGCGGCGGTTTTCTCATCGAAACCCATTCGCTCAAGCCCTATGACGTCCGCGTTCAGGCCACCTATGACATCATCCTCATGGGACTCCAGGAGATCGCCCGGGACCCGCAAGTATTGCACCAGGCCATCAAAGCAGAAGATGCCGAGGTCGCGACATGGTCTGACCGGGCGGATACGCTGCGCATCCCCCTGCAATTTACCACGCGCACAGATCGCGGCGACAGTATGATATTTTACGGATTCAAAGCGTCCATGGAAAAAGGGCTGGTGTCCGGCGCGGAGTATCCGGTATACAGTGGCGAGCACGAGAATACACCGACTATTTACTATAATCAGGTCGACGTCAAGGTCGCAGTTACACCGCCGCAAGGGTATCTTATCCCGCGTGCATGGAGGCAGATTATTGACGTCCTGCGCGCACACGACATACCTATGCAAGAGTTATCCCGCGATGTGACAGAAAAAGTGCACGGGTACCGGTTTGAGAACGTTAGTTTCAGGGCTGCATCGTATGAGGGGCGTTTGTTGCCAAATTATATGGTGCAGGAGGTCACGGAAAAGCGCAGCTTTCCTGCCGGAACTTATTATGTGCCATTGGCGAACACCAAGGCGAGGTTGATCATGCACCTGCTTGAGCCTCAAGCCCCCGATGCCCTGGTGGCCTGGGGATTGCTGAATACGATTTTTGAGGA
Source organism: Candidatus Zhuqueibacterota bacterium (assembly GCA_963169875.1). Taxonomy (GTDB): domain Bacteria; phylum Zhuqueibacterota; class Zhuqueibacteria; order Residuimicrobiales; family Residuimicrobiaceae; genus UBA2214. Next base: position 725 of record CAUJEL010000080.1, on the reverse strand, counting down.
TCGCGAATATTTCGAGCCTTATATCATGGAGCCGCTGGCGCAGAAGATGCTGGCGCAGGATGCCGAGTTGCAGAAAAGTTTTGCACAAAAATTGGCGTCGGACAGCGTCTTTGCGGCGAGTCCCAGGGCACGTTTGCGTTATTTTTATCAACGCTCACGCTATTATGATGCAGAAAAAAATCTCTACCCAATCTGGCGTTGGGTGATTAGGACGGATTTGCCGCTGAAACCGGTTAAAACCATGGACCGATAACTCTTTGACCACCTAACCTGAATTATTCACCGCCGGGGATGCAGAGGTACGCAAAGATAAAAAAAACATAAAAATGGCATCGATAGCAACTTTGTTGATTGAGCGGGGATTCGAATTTAAAATTTATCGATAATCCTGATAAAAATAGTCGGCGGCCTCGGTGCACACGGCGGTTTATGAATAGATCAGCTAACGTTTATATTTTTCATCGCGGCGGCGGTTGAACTCGACGAATTTTAGCTGCTGCTCCGGAGTCAATACTTTGGCGAAGGATTGCCGGAATTCTTCGCGAACCGTACGATTCATCGCATTGATGATGGGTCGCAGTGAATCGTGACGCGCACGGACTGTTTCCAGGCTCTGCTTCAGCGCCTGGATTTGCGTGGTATCGAGAGAGAGTTCCTTTGTGAATGATTTGACCAGATCTGTATTCATTTGCTGCATGCTTCTTCGAGGATGATGATGATCCATT
>CAUJEL010000079.1 GCA_963169875.1 Candidatus Zhuqueibacterota bacterium | reverse complement strand
TTTTGATAAGCTGGGTCTCTTTTCAATGCTCGATTATCTTATTTTAAACGGTAAACACTAACTTCTGGAACCGCCGTATACGGAACCGTACGTACGGTGGTGTGAGAGGCGTCAGGGGTAATCCTGACGCCTACTCGATTGTATAAGCCCTGCGCCGATGGGCAGCCCCAGCAGATAGCGTACCAGTTCAAGTGCCTGGTTCTGTTTGAGTGGAGCGAGTTCTCATGAACTTGAGTTCCACTTTCGTGATCCAGCTCAAGCGCGGTGAACGCTGGCTGAGCAAATTTACTTGACCAGCACCAGCCGTTGCGTGGTGCGATACGCGCTCGCCTGCAATTGGCAGAAATAGACGCCCGTGGGCAGATGGGCGGCGTTCCAGTTGATGCGATGGCTGCCCGCCTGCTGCTGTCCATCCACCAGTGTGGCGACGATCTCGCCGTTCACGTTGTAGATGCACAGAGACACTGGCGCAGTCTCCGCCAGGTTGTAGGAAATAGTGGTCACGGGATTGAAGGGATTCGGATAAACCCCGGTGATCGCTGTCTCTTCAGGAACCGCCGCCAAGTCCGCGCCCTGGGAGGCTGGTACGGCATGGCCGGATTTGTTTTCACTGACGCCGAATTCCACGATCTGCTTAAAGTTATGCGAAGTCCAGGTCGGCTCCAGGATGCGCAGCATGACATATTTGGCCGAGAATTGTGCGCTTAACTTGTGCCAGATCAGAGTGGGTTTCTTTATTTTAAAGACTCCAATTGAACTAAAGTCAGCCAGTTCAAAGCCGGTGTTGGATATCAGCACTTCAATTTTAGTCGCCTGGCGGTCGATTTTCTCGTCCGCTTCGCCGTTGCCTGTGATGGTATAGATGCGGTTGAAGTGGTACAGACCATTGTCGACGAAGCGGAAGATGGCCCAGGGATAGCCGCTTTCATCCGGCAGAACCGTCGCGGTGCCTGCCCGGCCGATGGTGACGCCGTCGACGGCATTGCACCACGATTCCGAGGGGAATGAAGGCGAGCCGGTGACAAAGGTCAGCGCATCGGGTGTTTTATGTTCATCCGGGCAAACAGGCTGTGGCGGCGTGGAGGGTGTTTGCGAACCGTCGCTGCGTTCGAGGAGGAACTCATTACCGGTGACCGAATAGAGCGGAGCATCTTCCGGGGCATCGATGTTCATGGAATCGGGTCCGACGAACTGCCAGCCTTCGGGCGCGGTAAAGTGCAGTTCGTAGAGGCCGCCGGCTACAGGCCGCAGGCCCTGGAACAGGGCGTTGTGCGGGTATTGACCCCAAAGCTGGCTGATTTCATACTGGCTTTGTGTTTTGACGTCAGACTTGCCAGGCATAGTCAGCCGGGCCAGCACACCGCCCACGGCCAGACCATTGCGATCCTTGAACTGGAGCGCGATCACCAGGGCTTTTTCGCAGGGCCCGTTGGCGAGGATATCGTCATAGGTGCAGCCGGCACCATTGAGGCTGATATTGATACCAGGCAGTGGCGTGTTTCCACTGGCCAGGGCGGCATAGAGACCGCAGCAGCGCGCCAACGAAGCATTGTTTACAATGTAAACTTGACTACCCGCATTGGTGAGACTAGATAATCCGTCCAGATTGGTGAGGGATGTATTATATACGATATGCAAATAAGCGACCCTCGCTATGAATTTCAGGGCGTCAATGTTGAGCAGCGCTGTATTACCGGTAATTCGTAGTGTGCCTCCGATGGTCTTTAAGGCATCCATACCATCCAGATTAGTCAAAGCGTAATTTTCGATTATCGCCAGATTGCCTCCAACGGACTGAAGATCCTGTAAGGCGGCAATTGATGCGAGGATCGGGTTAACAATTATATGAAGCGGACCTGCAATGGAGGTGAGATTTTCAAGTCCAGCGAGGCTCCTTAACTGGTAATTATACTGAATTATGAAATGCACTTGTACGGTTGCCAATCGATTCAGTCCCTGAAGAGTGGGGAGGATGGGGTTGTAACTGCAGTTAAACCCTCCCTTGATCATCGTAATGCCTTCCATGCCATGTAGCGTCGTCAAGGAATTGCAAAAATTAATATTCAGGTTGCCGCTGATTATTGTGAGATTCTGCAATCGTGAAAGGTCGGTTATGTCGACTCCGTTGATGGAAAGATATCCGGAAATCTCCGTCCATCTTGCATCGAACGTGTCAACCTGGGCTTGGGTAGAAAAGGTTAAATTATCCGGATAAACATCCGCAAAACAAGGAACCTGTGACAAGAGGATGACAGCCAGTAATAGCAGTGTGCCGGTCACTGGAAAAGCTGATGTGCTTTTCATCTTGTATTCCCTTTTATTGGTGTAAAATTTTTCTTACTTAAAATCGATGATAAAAAGAAAATGGATGGATGCAATGTGCTTTATTGACGTATCGTCGATAATTTTGCTCAGGGGATGGGCGCAAGGTTGGAATCGATCTTTAACAAGACTTGGGTTGCATGATCGAACGAGTAAGAAAAAATGGTGGTGTGTGACTAATATAGTAATATAGTCTAATGATGATATCAAGTCAACAAAAAAATGGGAAAATCGATGGAAAATTAAGTGTGGTATAAGAACCGCAATCCGGTCCTGGGATAATGAATTTTGATTCTGCTATTTCTTTGTTTTTTTTTCACGGAACCAGGATGAGCGTGCTGCGTATATACATCGAGGACCCCGTTCGTACAAAAAAATGCTGCCTGACTTGCCAAGGTTTTGCGACTATGATTATTGCCCTGTGGCGCCGGCGTCTTCTGGAGCTGCGCAATTACCTCTGTTTCCGGCTCGATCTCATCACCCGCATCGAAATGGCGGCCGCCATCGCCATCGTCCTCTATTTTTCAGTCTCTTCCTTGCTGGAACATGCGCGCCAGTTCGATAAAATTGGTTTTATTACAGAAGGGTGGCAGACGTTTCTCTTCATCAATTTCTGGGTCTTGCTGCTCCTCTTTTTCTCGGGCATGTTTTATGCCCTACGGCCGTGGCTGCCCGTTCGTTTGCCTGTACAATTGCCTCTGCCCATTCCAGCCCGCCAGCTCGCCATCAGCCATCTGGGCGAGCTGTTGTTCCCGGTTCTGCTGCTGTCTCCTTTCTGGCTGATCTGGAATGGATGGGTGCTCCTCCAGCACCTGCCCCTGGTGCAGACCCTGCCGTTGCTCCTGACCAGCCTCAGTGCGTATGTCTCGCTGTTTACGCTTGGACTCCTCGTCGCGCAGCGCTGGCAAGGCCGCAGCCTGTTTAACCCAAGTTCTGTTTTCCTGGTTGCAAGTCTCGTGCTCGGGCAGGGAATCCTGATCTACGCACAGTTCAGGCTGCCGCTCCCTGCAGGATGGATAGTATTTGTTCTGCAGTCAGGCTTTCTCCTGCTGCTGTCACGAACATGGATCAGCGGTTTTGCCTGGATCCTGGAAAAAGATCCGGCGCGATTGACCCCGCAGCCGCGACAGCGTCATAAACAGCGTCATGGCAGCCGCCTCGAATCCTGGTTCATCAAACCCGTTCCTGCGTCGTTACGCGCCCTGGTCCATAAAGATTTACGCTTCGCGCTGCGCTGCTACCGCGGTTATCCTGTGCTGATTGGGCTTTTTCTTGTGGTGCTCGTGGTTGCGCTTTTGCGGGCTGGGAATGGCAGAGATGCCCTGCAGTGGCAGCTGTCGCTCAGCATCGCCCTGGTCTATCTTCTTGCCAATTCCGCGTTTCGTTTTAACGCGCAAGATGCAGAGAATTGGGCTTTGCTGAAATCCTTGCCAGTAAAGGCGCGCGATTTCTGGTGGTCAAAATTTTATGTTGTTTTTCTGCCGCTGGTGTGGTTCATCGGGCTCGGCCATCTCCTCATCCTGGTGCGCTATCAGACACCGTCGGACATGTTTGCGCTTAATATGTTGGCCTCATTGGCCATTTCCTTCACGCTGGCCTTTCTCCAGACCAATTTTTCACTCTATACCTTTCCCTTCGCCCGTTATGCTTCGTTGTGGTACAATCTCTATATCTGGACCGCGGTGCTTTTCTTCACCATTTTGCTGTTTCCGCCGCTGGCCATCGCTTTCCTGTTTTATGGATTCTACGCCATCCGGCGCGTATTGAAACGCTATGATCAATGGGTGCAAGCATGATAGAAATAAAAGATCTGTACAAGTCTTATGAACGCGTGCAGGCGCTCGCCGGCATCAATTTGAGCATTCACAGTGGCGAACTGATTGGCCTCATCGGCGCCAATGGCGCTGGCAAAAGCACCCTGCTGAAATGCCTGACCGGACTGGTCATGCCCGATCAGGGCTCCATCATCATTGACGGCCTGGATGCTGCGCAGCAGCGGCAACAGATCAAATCTTTGATCGGTTATGCGCCCGAAGCTGCAGAACTCTATCCCTATCTCAGCGGACGCGAATTTCTCGATTTCATCGCCGACATGCATCAGATGCCCGGAGCAGTTAAGTCTGACCGCATCCAGCATTACCTCTCGCTCTTTGACATGGGGAAAAAAGCAGATGTGCTCATCGATGATTATTCCCACGGCATGCGGCAAAAGATATCCCTGTCCGCTGCCATGATCAGCCAGCCTTCAATTTTGATTGTCGATGAGCCCACCAATGGTCTGGATCCGGAAAGCGTCGTCCATTTCAAAGAGGAGTTGCAGGCCTTTGTTGACAGAGGTTGCACCATTCTCTTTTCTTCCCACATTCTCGACACCGTCGAGAAAATCTGCCATCGCGTTGCGGTGCTGCATCAGGGCCGGTTGCTCGCCTTTGATACCATGGCGGAGCTGCGGCGACTCGCACCTGCCCATGGAACCCTGGAAGAGCTTTATATGAAGCTGGTCAAGATTTCATAGAACATTTCTCGTGTATTTTTCTTTTTTTTCTCCCCTCATTATACTATCTTAATGAAAAAGAAAGCGCCACTCACAAGGAATCCTCCATAATGACACATCCACACTCTCGAAAAATCTTTTCTATTTTGTTCGTTTTATGCGGCTTGTTGGCAGCACAGCAAATGGTGACCATCAAAGAGCAGTGGGTTTTATATGAAAATCCTGCCTTCCAGCTTTTGAGCGCTGCAAAACCGGCGAGTGCTGATCACCTGAACGAGAGTTTACGTCAATATCACATGGTTTTGCAACAACGCATCGGCGATTTTTCGCAGCACCAGCTGCTGCCAACCCGCGTCTTGTTCTTCAAGGATGAACGTTCATTCGCGCCCTATCTGCCGCCAGCCAGCCATGCGACCATGGCCAAACACGGCTTTTTTTTGAATGATGCGGATGTCCGCATCATGGCCTTGTCGGGCAAAGGAAATATCGACCGCATGCTTCTGAGTCCCTATGGGGCGGCTCTGATCGGACAGGCCTGGCCAGCTGCCCCGTGGTGGCTGCGTATGGGATTGGCTGATTATTTCGGCACTTTTTCGCTGGACAAAAAGGGCATTCATTACGGCGCTCCCATCAAGGAACACACTTCAATTTTATCCCGTTCTGAATGGATCACCTGGGACCGGCTGCTGAGCATGAGCGAACATAATGCGGAATATCAGGATGACGGTATTCGGCGTATCGCAGAGGCCCAAGCATGGGCGCTGGTACATTATCTCTCCAGCACGGAAAAAACCCCGGGCGTCTCCATTCTTTCCACCGCTCTCGTCAGCATACGCAATGGCAACAGTTCCCGGGAGGCCCTGACCGGTGCGTGTCCGGTTCCGAGCGCAGAGTGGCAGGGGGCGGTTCGCGGCTATCTAAAACGCAAGGATTTTCCCGGCATGCATGCCGAGCCACTGCAATTGGCACCCGCACAAAAGCCGGGACCTTTAGCCAAAGGGCAAATCCTGGTCTTTCTGGGGGACCTGCTGGTGCGCCAGGGCAGTGTGCGCGCGGATTGGGCGGAGGCCCACTTCAAATCCGCACAAACAGAGCACCCGCAAAGTGCCCTTGCTGAAGCGGGTCTTGGGCAGGTGGCGTTACTGCGGGATGATATGAATTCCGCAATCGCCTGTTTTCGCTCTTCCGTGAACAGGGACAAAACGCAACCTTGGCTGCACTATCAATTGGGATCGAGTCTGCTACGTCAGGCGTCCGCGGCGGGATTGGATGCAGCGGGATTCGCGGAGGCGCGCGCCGCGTTTGAGCAAACGCTGTCCTTGCGGCCTGATTTTCGCGAAGCGGAGATCAAACTGGCGGAAACCTATCTGCTGGATGACACGCATGCAAAAGGGAAACTCCTCTTTGAAAAGGCCCTTGTCGAAATGCCGTTGCGTCTCGATGTGGCGCGCGGCTTATTGCACTATTATGTCGCGGCTGATGATACCGCGCGCATACATCAGACACTCGAACATATCAGGCGAAACAGCGGAGCGCGAGCGTATGAAGCCGCCCAGGAAACCGTGCTGCGACAGCAGATTGACCTGGTTGCTAGCCTGATTAAAAAACAAAATTATGGTAAAGCCGTGCCTCTGGCAAGCCGGCTGCGGCGTCAGAGCAGCGATCCCGCGCTGATCGCGCTGTTGGATGAGGCGCAATCAGCTGCCCAGCAGGGCAAGTGGGTGGATATCTACAACCGCGGCGTGCGCAGCGCGGCGGATAAAAAATACGATCAGGCGGAGAGGTTTTTCAAGCAGGTCATGGCCGGCGATGCCGATGCAGATTTGCGCGATCAGGCCAAAGCCAATTTGGCCAAAGTGCGCATCGCGCGCCAGGCAGCCTGGTATAATGCCGCCTTTGATCTGATGCGCGCCAATGATTTTGACAAGGCGATCCCGCTATTCAAAAAGGTCATCCAGGATAACTCGGATGCGCAAACGACGCGGGCGGCCCGGAGTGCTCTGGATCAGATCGAGCAGCTCATGCAATAAAATGCGGATGCTTTACAGGACTACCAGCAAGGGAGACCACAGAGTTGAATCTGCAACACAAATTTACACCGCGCCGGGAGCTGGGTAAAACCGGTTTTATGGCCACGCAGCTGGGGATCGGCGATATCGCCGACCGGGCCTTGCCTGTGGAGACCCTGGTGCAGACGCTTCAGCGCGCCCTGGATGCGGGATTGAATGTGATCGATACCGCAACATCCTATGAAAACGGATACTCCGAGGAAATAGTTGGCAAAGCCCTGGCGGGGAGAAGAGATCGGGTTTTTCTCATCGATAAAATCGACGATCTCGAAGCGCCGGTGCAGCCGCAGATTGAGGCTTCGCTCAAAAGACTCGATGTTTCGCATACGGATGCCTTTGTGTTTCACGGGCTCTCTTCCATGGAAGTTTTTGAGCGCTTGTGCAAGTCCGGGGCCGGCTTCGATCAGCTGCGGTGGGCTATCGATCAGGGGTTGACGCGTTTCCGCGGCATCTCCTCGCACCATCCCGATGTGCTGCGCGCGGCGATCATCGAGGATCTCTGCGACATTGTGCTGTTTCCGGTGGGGCCCTTTGTCGATTTGCGCTATATCCACGAAATTTTACCGCTGGCGAAAAGCCGGCATGTTGGGACGGTCTGTTTCAAAACCTTTGGCGCTGGTAAACTGCTGGGTGATACGGTCGGATACAATCAGCCGCTGCAGATGCGGCCGCGCGGCAAGCTCTCTTCGGGGGGCGTCCTCGAACCGCAGACGGTTTTGCCTTGTCTGACCGTGAAAGAGTGCCTTGATTATACCCTGTCCCTCGATCCCGATGTGGCTTTGTTGGGTTTATCGTTTCCGAACGAACAGGATGCGGCTTTTGAGGCGGCTGCGGCATTTTCACCGCTGTCCCACCAAGAGATGGAACGAATTCGCGTCAAAGCGCTGGAGGCGCGGCGCCACAAGGGACCATGCTGGTGGAATCCGGATGCCGAGGCATAATATTCGCATCAAAACCTGTATCCCATGACAAAATAAACCACCGTCTGCAGTTTATTCCCCGACAGCCAATCCTTGTCGCCGCGGCTGAGGATGACCTCCACCGGCCCGACCGGTGACAGCAGCGTCACGCCAAGGCCAAATCCCTTGATCCGCTTGAAAAAGTGGGAAGCGTCCGGCATCTCATATTTGACATCAAAGGCATAGTTGGCGATGAGATGGAAAAAAATGTCCTTGCGGTGCTGGTAGCGGTATTCGCCGCGCAGCACTGATAAACCGCTGCTGAAGAGCTGGTCATAATCCACCCCCACAAAATAGTGCGGCCGCCCGAGGTTGATGAATTTGTAAATGGGCAGCTGCGGCGAACTCCAGCCGTTAAAGGCGAAAATTCGCAGCGTATGCCGTCCGGCGAAAGTGCTATAGCCATCGAATGACAGGCGGTATTGTCGATAGGGCACCTCCGAGCGCAGTTCTTCCAGGCTGGCTTCATACAGGCTTTCCAGCCGGAAACCACTACGCGGGAGGATGACATCATCGAGAAGGTCGATTTGTGCCGAGGCCTGCAATTTGCGCAATTTATCATGCCAGCTGGGAAACATCTCCGGATCCGGGAACGCGATATTGGGCTGCACCCCCATGAATTCCTGCTGGTATTCAACAGCGGCATGCATGTCTTTGGTCAGCATGAGACCGAGCCCGGCGCCCGCGAGGAAACTGCGGTCGCGGTATTCGGCGATGCGGTTGCCGTGATCGTCATAGATGCGGGTCGGAATGTCCTTGTACTGCCAGCGCGCAAAAGGGTAGATAGGCAGGTCGAGCGCGCGGGAAGGATAGGAGGCGCGGAAACGAAATTGGGTCAATCCCGCAAATTGCAATTCGTTTTCCAATCGCACGCCGGGAATGATAAAGTTGGTCGCTTGCACACTGACCGCTGCCACCAGTTTGTGGAGATCATCATAGCGCAATCCCACGCGCAGTTTGCGCAACGGCAGTTCCTTGACGTGGAAAGTGAGGTC
>CAUJEL010000078.1 GCA_963169875.1 Candidatus Zhuqueibacterota bacterium | reverse complement strand
CCACGGACGAAAAACTGACCTCTGTTCTTTGTTCCGTATTCGTCCGTGGTCCGTCTTCCGGGGGCTGCCCCTCACCTTCTCTGCAACTGCACCTGCCACGCCGATAACAACCGCTCCCCCACCATCAACACGCCACGGTTCTCATAATGCCGCGCATCCACCTGCAGCAGGAACTCGGTGCCATGATAACGCTGATCCGCGCTGCTATAAGTCGATACGATGGTATCCCCCACCAGCAAAAACTGGCCGTGCAAATCGCCCAGCGCCGGATTCTTCGACGTCCACTGCGTCTGCAGTTCGTCTTCGGGAAACGGCAGGATGGTGTAATCATTGTGCAGGGTGACCGGCGGCGAGCCCAACACCCGCATCGTCCCCTGGTTATGCCACTGCTCCCGCGTATGCGTGATCATGGTTTTGCCTTTGACCGGAGATGGATCCCCAAATTCATTCCAATAGGTGCCCTCCGCTTCCCACTCACCTTCTTGAAATAAAAAAGTATGCATGATCAATCGATCCCGTATTCTTTTAATTTTTCCCGCAGCGTGGACCGCGAGATATTCAGCAGCTTCGCGGTCTTGGATTTGTTGTTGTGATACTTTTCCAGCATGCGTAAAATGTGCTGCCGTTCAATGTCCTGGAGCGACTCGCTGTCGCTGTTGCTCAGCGGCTGCGGCCGCACCGGTTCGGCCACTGCAATGACCGTCACGGGTAATTCAATGGGCTCCAGGTGGAGCAGTTCCGGCGTAATCTCTTCACTGCGGCACAAAATCACCGCGCGTTCCAGGACATTTTTCAACTCGCGCACATTGCCCGGCCAGCCGTAACGCTCCATGATCTCCACCGCTTCCGGTGCGATCCCCTTGATGTTCTTGTTGAACTCGCGGTTGTTCTGCTCGATGAACAACTTGGTCATGGGCAGAATATCTTCCTTGTGCTCCCGCAAGGGCGGCAGCTGGATGATCATCACCTTGAGCCGGTAGAGCAAATCCTCGCGAAAATTGCCGTCGCGGACGCACTGCTCCAGGTTCTGGTTGGTGGCGGCGATGATGCGGACATCCACGGTGATATCGCTGGTGCCGCCGATGCGACGGAAGGTGCTGGTTTCGAGCACCCGCAGCAACTTTGGCTGCAACGACATTTTCATGCTCGAGATTTCATCGAGAAAAACTGTGCCGCCGTGGGCCAATTCAAACAGTCCGCGTTTGGTGCCCTTGGCATCGGTGAAGGCGCCCTTCTCATAGCCAAAAAGCTCACTTTCGAGCAGGGTCTCCGGAATGGCCGCGCAGTTGATTTTGATCATGGGTTTGTCGGCGCGGCTGCTGGCCGCATGAATGGCGTCGGCCACCAATTCCTTGCCTGTGCCGCTCTCGCCCTCGATCAGCACCGAGGTGCGCGGCGTCCCGGCGATGATCTTGATCAGATTCAGCACTTCCTGTATGGAGGCGCTTTCGCCATAGAGGCCCGATTCCGGGGCGCGGCGGCGCTGCTGCTCCTTCAAACGCGCCACCTCCAATTTGAGGCGATGCGTCTCCAGCGCCTTGGCCACCACCAGTTTCAGTTCATCCAGTTCAAAGGGCTTGAGCAAATAATCATACGCCCCCGATTTGAGCGCCTCGACCGCCGGACGCGCGTCCGTCAGCGCGGTGATCATGATCACCAGCAGTTCGGGCTGCACTTCGCGGACCCGGGCGAGCACTTCGAGTCCGCTCTTCTTGGGGAGTTTGATATCCAGCAAGACCAGATCGATCAAACCTTTCTCAATCTTGGTGATGGCCTCTTCCCCCGTCGCCGCGGTCTTGACGAAGTGGCCCTCCCGCTTCATGACATCGGCGATCGTTTGACAAAGATCTTCGTTATCTTCAACGACGAGTATACTCGCCTTCATCCGTTTCTTCCTCCGTTGGCAATAAAACTCTGAATGTGGTACCCTCCCCCACCTCACTGCTCACGGAAATTTCGCCATGGTGTGCAGCGAGAATCCGGTAGACAATGGAGAGGCCCAATCCGGTCCCCTGGGACTTGGTCGTGAAAAAGGGATCAAAAATGGTTTCCAGATTTTCCCGGGCAATGCCCGTCCCGGTGTCACTGACGGCAATCTCGATGTACTTTCCGGCCGGTTCGTTATCGGCCGCGATGAAATGGCTGCCATCCCCTTTGTACGGTTCGACTTCGATGAAAAGCCGGCCGCCCTGTTCCATGGCATCGATGGCATTGATAATCAGGTTCAGAATAACTTGCTGAATCTGATTAAAATCGACATAGACCGTCGGCGTCTCCTGGGCGACTTCGCAGGCCCACTCGATGTCGCCCTCCTGGAGTCGTTTGTCGACCAGGGTGAAGACTTCGTGCAGGATATCCTGAATGCGATGCATTTTGCGCTGCGGCGGACGCGGGCGCGCAAAATCAAAAAAGGTCTTGAGCAAGCCGTCGAGACGGTTGACCTGACGCACGATGCGATCCAGGTAATCACGGCCGCTTTCCTCAGGCGGCAGATCTTCCTGCAGCGACTGCGCCATGGCTTTGATGCCGGCCAGCGGATTTTTAATTTCATGGGCGATGCCCGAAGCCAGAACACCAAGCGAGGCGAGCCGGTCCATGCGGATCACCTCAGCCTGCATGCGCTTGATCTGCGAGATATCCTTGAACGACAAAATGGTTCCGGAGCGTTGACCGCGGTTATCGAGCAGCGGCGTGATGGTGAAACCGATATGGATATCCTGTCCCGCGCGGGTCTTTAACGGCATCTCGCGGTTGGCCAGGGCTTCTCCACGGGCACTGGGCTGCAGGAAAACCGCCGCGGCCTCAGCGCCCATCACACCGGCCAGGGTTTGACCGACCGCCTCCTGGGCGCTGCAATGCAGTACCTCAGCAGCGCCTGCATTGAAAGAGGTTATAACGCCATTATGGTCGATAGTGACCAGACCGGCCTGCATGCTCTGCAAAATGCTCTCTTGAAAATTTTTCAGATCAGTGATCTGTTGTTCCAGTTTGATGCGTTCGTTGATGTCGCGGGAGATGCCAACCGCGCCGACGACATGCCCATTTTCGATGATGGGCGTCATATTAGTGGAAAAATAGTAAGGCACACCATCCTGGGCCAGCAACCGCACTTCGAGGGTACGCGACAAACCCTGCAAAGTTTCTTTCAGCGCTCGTTCGGTACGGCTGAAATCGGATGGATGGATAAAATCAAACAAGGAAGCACCGCGAAGGCGGGTTTTGCTCTGTCCAAAAAAGCGCGCAAATTGCCGGTTGCAATAAAGCACTTTACCGTTGCGTCCCACCGCAAACACCAAATCTTGAACGCTCTCAATCAATTCCTGATAATCAAACTCCATACATCCGCCGGTGTAATCAAGCCATCAACGAAGATTGCGCATGAAATATCTCACTTTCAGGGAACCCCTCGTCAATGAGGCGCAGGAGGCGTTTGGAGCTTGTGTACACGGCTTCCAAATCCATACGCTGCTGATCGCTCAGGCCGGCCGGAGAACCCTGCCTGAGTTCGATGGTCAACCGGGCGATGGTGTTGGCCGCGATGCGCAAGTCATCGGCCCAGTTGACGCTGCGGATTTTTCCCGGTGCCGGTGCACTCCCCCTCACCTTTTCCAGTCGCAGAATATTTTCCACCACATTGACCAGCTCGCGGTGACCGAATGGCTTGATGAGAATGGCGCGCAGGTTTTCCTTATAGCACTCGTCCAGATCCTCCAAATGGTCGGTGCGCGCCGTCAAGACAACGACAGGAATCTGCCGCAGTGCGGCGTATTCAGGATCGTTTGCAAGGGTTGTGATGAATTGGGAGCCATTGAGATCAGGAAGCATATAATCCAACACCACCAGATCCGCGCCCTCCTGCAGGAGCAGCTGCAGTCCTTCCTGTCCGCTCCTGGCTGATGCATACTCGAATCCGGCGCGCATGAAAATGCGCTGCCCGATGAGCAGCATGTCGAGGTTATCATCAACCAGCAGCACTTTGTTCTTTTTCATTTCCTCACACTCCCATCTGTCAACGAATAATCTCTTCAACGTCTTCTGCTGGCAGGGCCGGTGCATGTTTCGCGATATGTGCCTTGGGGAAATAGACCGAAAAGACGGAGCCGTGGTCCACTTCACTCTCAACCATGATATAGCCGCCATGCAGTTCCACGATCTGCTTGACCAGGGCGAGTCCCAGTCCAGTGCCGGTATTGCTCCGCACCGCCTCATGTTCGGTGACGCGGAAGAATTTTTCAAATATCTTGCCCAGCGCTTCCCGTGGTATGCCATAGCCCTGGTCATGCACTTCGGTGATCACCTCGCTATCGGACTGGCGGATGATGATGTCGATGCGGGTATTTTCCGGACTGTATTTGATGGCATTGGAAAAGAGATTCAGGAATACCTGTTCCATCATACCGCTATCCGCCCAGATCTCCGCCATTTCGTCCGGGTTGTGGACTTCGACCTCGATGTTCTTTTTGGCCGCCAGATAGGAATTATTGCCCACCACCATTTGGATGGTCTCGACCAGATCGAGGGTATCCTTTTTGGGTTGGATGCGGCCGGATTCGATGCGCGAGATATCCAGAAACTTGTTGATCAGATCCCCGAGGCGGTTGGATTCTTTGAGGATAATGCCGGCATATTCTTCCTGCTGCTCCCGGGTCAAGTCGGGATCGAGCAGCAGTTCGCTGAAACCGGAAATACTGGTGAGCGGTGAGCGCAGTTCATGCGCCACCATGGAGACCAGTTCCGTCTTCATGCGGTCGATTTCTTTTTGCTGGGTGATATCGCGCAGAATGGTGACCACACCGATGAGATCGCCATCCTCCAGCAGAACGCGGGCGGCGCGCGCCTGAAAATCGCGCGGTCTCCAATCGCCGGTCATTTTCAGAGAAATTTCCACCGGCGGCAGCGCGGCCGTTTTGCTCTCCGTCGCATCCTCGATCAGCTGCAGCATTTTTTCTTCATGGATGAAATTGGAGAGAGGCTGATCCACCGCTTCTTTTTCGCGCAGCCCCAGCCATCTTTCGGCGGAGGCGTTGAGGATGAGCACCCTGCAGGCTGGATCAGTGACGATGACGCCATCGGCGATATTTTTTATGATGGTTTGCGTTTTATTGCGTTCGGCGATGATCTGTGCCAGATTCATATTATTAAGGCGGCGCAGTTCCGTGGTCATATAATTGAAAAGCCGCGCCAGGCGGCCGATTTCATCCTCGGACTTGATTTTGATCTCATGGGAAAAATTGCCGCGGGCGATTTCCGTGGCGCTTTTGGTCAGTTCCGAAATGGGCATGGAGATGTTCCGCGACAGGCCGAAAGCCACGACAGCCGCCAGCAAAAGCGCCAAAACGATGACGCTGAAAAAGCCGGGAAACAGATCCAGATGACTGCCGCTTTGCATACGGAACCAGTAGAACGCCATCACCAGCAGCGGCAGGATGGTGACGGCAAACGTCGATAAAAACAGTTTGCGAAACAGTCTGCTCTTGACTTGTTGTGCAATCCAGTTGCTCACAGTTGCATTCTCCCTCTACTGATCCACAACACGATTTCGTCCTTCTGCTTTGGCGCGATAGAGACGCTGGTCCGCGCACTGAATCAGACCGTCAGAGGTTTTGGCATCATCCGGAAACGTGGCCACACCCATGCTGACCGTCAGATGACCATTGGCCTGTTTGGGTTTATGTGGAAAGGCCTGCGTTTCAATCAGCATGCGCACCTTCTCGGCCACGATTTTGGCGGCGCTTTTATTGGTTTCCGGCAGCACCAGGACGAATTCCTCGCCGCCATAGCGCGCGACCACGTCTATGGAACGGGTATTTTTTTTCATCAACTGGGCCACCTGGCGCAAGACATCGTCTCCGGCCAGATGACCGTGCGTGTCATTATAATTCTTGAAAAAATCGATATCCATCATGACCAGGGAAACCACCAGCTTGTGCCGTTCGGCGCGGCGAAATTCCTGGCCGAGATATTCCCGGAAATATCGATAATTATAGACGTTTGTCAATCCATCGGTCACAGCCAGGGTGCGCAGCTGTTCCTTGGCCTGTTCCAGCAGCCGGAGTTTTTCCTGCAGTTGATCGTGGTAAAATTTCAAGCGCAACAGGGATTTGACGCGGGCCAGCAACTCGAGCCGGTTGAAAGGCTTGCTGATAAAATCATCCGCGCCCGCTTCAATGCCGCGAATTTTGTCATCCAGTTCGTTCAGGGCCGTGACCATGATGATCGGGATGTGCTGCGTCTGCTTGCTCTGCTTGAGAATCCGGCAGGTATCCAGCCCGTTCATCTTGGGCATCATGACGTCCAGAAGGATCAAATCCGGCAAAGATTCCCGGACGCGAAAAATCGCCTCTTCGCCATTCTGAGCCACGACGGTTTGATAGCCAGCAACCGCGAGATAGCTCTGTATCAATTGGATGTTAACAGGGATGTCATCAACGATCAGGATGACAGGCTTGCCATTCGTGCTGAGTGTCTCCACCGGTAATCACCACACAATCACATCGGCTCCATAGAGCCATTACACCTAGGGAACGACGGCGGGCGCTCGGTCTCGACAACTTGAACAGCACCATTCCACACTTCCACCACCCGAACCCTAAAACATCATGTTATTTACAGAGAGAAATCATTTGAACACTAAACTGGCCGAAAACTGACCAGTAAACATACAATTTCCCGGAGTGTTTGTCAAGCAATTTTTAATTTATTTGAGAATATAAATGGTCCTGTTGTCACAAGGAAGGAGATACATTCCTGCGCCGGGGTTTGCGCGGCAGAAATCATCGCCGCAACAGTTCTGAAGCGCGCGCCCAGTAGAGATTACATCCCTGGACCTGGGCATCGGCAAGGATGGTGACCATAGCCCGAGCCTCTTCACCCCAGATCATCGCCGCCACCTCGCGTTTTATCAGGAGGCGCAGCGCGTCGCGATTTTGCTGCAGATCCGTATTGGACAGTTTCGCCCCCATTTGCCTGGCCGTGGTTTGGAAATCGCGCAGCAAGGACTCGGGAACCTGAAACTGATGAATAAAACGATCGCGTTGTTTGGACCACTCCGGATGGGCCGCGGCATAGGTTTCGCAAAAAACAGCCAAAGGATTCTCTTCCGCAGCCAATACCTTGCGCAGCGCGGACGAGTAGCGCAAGGTATCTTCCGCCAAAATCACGTCCGGCACGATGGTGCCGCCGGCCGGCAGCAAACGTCCGGAGGGCGTGCGCACATAGGCCGCCGAATTGGCCGAGGTGCGCAGGTCCGAATGGTCACGACCGGATCCACTGACACGATAGAGCGAACGGCCCAATGGCGTGAAAAAACGCGCCGTTGTCAACAGCAATGCCGAGCCGTCTTGAAACGGAAACTCGCTCTGTACCAGGGCCTTGCCAAAAGTTGGCTGCCCAACCACCAGAGCCCGCTCCCAATCCTGCAGTGCACCCGCCACAATCTCCGCATCGCTGGCCGATTGGCCATTTACGAGCAAAATCACCGGCAGACGCGGTAATTTATTATCCGGACTCGAAGTGAATTCCATGTTGGCGCCCGGGCCGCGCCCCTTGGTATAAGCAATTATTTTACCAGCACTTAAAAATCTATCAGCAACTTTGATGCCCGCCTGGAGATCACCTCCCCCGTTATCACGAAGGTCAACAATCAGATAACGCGGTGCAACTGTTCGCAGCCGGGAAAAGGCCTGATCAAGCTGGTTCGGCGTGTTCTCGGTGAAGCGGTCAATTTTTATAAATGTGACCGAATCGTTGAGCATAAAAGCAGTGGAGATCGTCTGCGGCGTGATCACCTGTTTCGGGATGGCAAAGGGGATGGGGTCGCGTATGCCTTCGCGCTCGATATCGAGACGCACCACAGATTCCTGCAGCTGACGTCGCAGATCCGCTTCACTCAAAAAATGCACCAGTTTGCCGCCGATGCGCACAATTTTATCGCCCGGACGAATGCCGGCCTGCGCCGCAGGCCCTCCCGCAACGGTGGCCGTCACCAGCAATTTCTCCGGAAGCTGATCATAAGTCAAGCCGATCCCCTGATAACCTTGATAGGCGCTCTTGTAGTCCTTGAATTCTTCAGCGGTTAAATAGGTTGAATAGGGATCGAGGGCTGAGAGGATGCCATGGATGGCATGATCGATCAATAAATTGGGATCTTGCGGTTCTACATAAAAACGCTCGATTTTATCGAGCAGCATGGTCAGGACCATAACCTTGTTATAGGCCTGCTGCGCTCCCCGGGCAATGCGCGCCGGTCCGGGATATAGGAGAGAAACCACTGCAGCAGCTGCAAGTATATATCGCAGCCAATATATGATCTTGCTTTTCATATGATATTGATAATCACTAATAAGAGACCAGGGGCTAATAAAATTCTCTTGACATTTTCACTGTTTAGAA
>CAUJEL010000077.1 GCA_963169875.1 Candidatus Zhuqueibacterota bacterium | reverse complement strand
GAATCCCCTATTCACCACGGAAAACACGAAACACACTGAAAACGGCTTGTCGATTTTTCTTCCGAGTATTCCGTGTCTTCCGTGGTGAAAATCTTTATCGCCGCTGGGGCGGCCCGGTTTAAAAACCTTCGCAGGGTTGTTCCAGTACATGTATCGACATCCAGAGGCCGGTTTTCGGGATAAACTTTTCATTGATTTTCAAATCCAGAAAGGTTATATTAATCAATATTCTTTTAAAATGGAGGATGCCCCTAGGATGGGCAAAATCATCACCATAGCGAACCAAAAAGGGGGCGTCGGCAAGACGACAACCGCTGTCAATCTGGCGGCCGCACTCGCAGTTGCCGAAACACCAACCCTGCTTGTCGATATGGACCCCCAGGCCAACAGCACCAGCGGGTATGGATTTGATCAGCGCACCTTAAAGACCACGGTCTATGACGCCTTGATCAATGACGAGCCGGCGGAATCCATTTTAATTGACACGGAACTTTCGTATCTGAAACTGCTGCCCTCGTCCATCAGCCTGGTGGGCGCGGAAGTGGAATTGGTATCCGCCATATCCCGCGAACATCGTCTGGCGCGCGCGCTGGAACCCATTCGCGACCAATATAAATACATTCTCATAGATTGTCCGCCCTCTTTGGGCTTGTTGACGATTAATTCTCTGACCGCCTCGGATTCGGTGCTCATTCCCATTCAGTGTGAATATTATGCCCTCGAAGGGCTGGGACAGCTGCTGAACACCATCCGCCTGGTGCAGAAACATCTCAATGAACATCTGGCCATAGAAGGCGTGCTTCTGACCATGTATGACGCCCGCTTGAACCTGTCGCGTCAGGTCGCTGAAGACGTGCGCCGCTATTTTGAAGGCCGTGTTTTTGATACCATTGTCACCCGCAATGTACGGCTGAGTGAAGCCCCCAGTTTTGGCAAGCCCATCATTCTCTATGATGCCGTATGCTCCGGGTCTGAAAATTATATGAGTCTGGCTGAGGAAATCATAAAGAATGGCGAATAAGAAGGCTCTGGGGAGAGGTCTCAGCGCGCTCATTCCGGATGTTCCCCAAGCGCCGCAAGAACAGACACAGGCAATCCAGTTTCTGGAAGTCGCCAAAATCGCGCCCAATCCCTTTCAACCCCGGGAAAAATTCAACCCGGAAAGTCTCGCTGAACTGCAGCAATCCATCGCCGAGAAGGGGTTGGTCCAACCCGTCACCGTGCGCCGGCATAACGCCGGCTATCAACTCATCGCCGGCGAACGAAGATTGCGCGCGGTGCGCGAATTGGGCATCGAGCAGATTCCCGCCTATATTCTCGACGTCGAAACCGACGAAGAGATGCTGGAACTGGCCATCATCGAAAATATCCATCGCGAAGATCTCAATGCGATCGACATCGCCAACGGCTATAAACGCCTCATCGATGAATGCCGCCTCACCCAGGAAGAAGTGGCGGTCAAAGTGGGCAAAGACCGCTCGACGGTGACCAATTTCCTGCGCCTGCTCAAACTGCCGCGGCGAATTCAAGAGAGCGTGCAGGGCGGAGAGATATCCTTCGGACATGCGCGCGCGCTGGTCTCGTTGCCCAACAGCGAGGAGCAACTGGCTCTTTGGAAAAAGATCGTCGACGGCAACCTGTCGGTCCGCAAAACCGAGGAGCTCACCCGCGAGCCGGAAAAAGTCAAGACCGCAAATCCTAAAAGCACAAGTACGCCGCAGAATTACTACGTGCAGGATCTGGAGAACCGGCTGCGCCTGCGCCTGGCCACCAAAGTCGGCATCAAACCGAAGAGCAAGGGCGGTTCCATCGAGATTGAATATTACTCGTCGGACGAGTTGGAGCGCATCATCGCTCTGATTCTGGGTGACTAGCTCGGTTCAGCCTATGAAATTCTTGACCAAAAAGTCCCGCCTGGACGAGACCATGGTGCGCAACCACCGCAGTCAGATCCAGATTCTGGTCATCCCCGATGATCAGTCCGAACCGCGGCATTACCGCATCCCGGTCGCACGGCTCAAGCTGCTGCGCATTCTCGGCATTGTTTTGGCGGTGCACGTGGTTGTGGGGACGTTCGCCTATTTCATGTTACTTCACTATATGAACAGAAACAGCGAACTGACGGCCGTCAACAACCAACTGGTCGCCAACAGCGAAAAAGTATACGAACTGGCCGCTCTGTTTCAAAAACTGGAAATGAGCGACGCGAAACTTCGCAGCGCCCTGGGGTTATCGGAAAACCGGCCGAGCATATCCCTGGATGAGCAGAATATCACCCTGCCGCCGATTCGCACACAGGGACTGAACACGGCGCCCGAGATCAAACCGGAGCGGAGCGCGGCCGCTCCCGCGGTTGAACTGAGCAATAAGCTGGAAATTCTCCAGCAATCAAAAAATATTGGTCTCCACGAGTATCTCAAAGGCGTGCCAACCTTTCTACCCGTGGCCGGCGTATTGACCACCGCCTATTCGAGCGAGCGTTCGCCTGCCCATCATGGCATCGATATCGCCGCACCCCGCGGCACTTCCATTTTTGCAGCAGGTGACGGCGTCGTCGTTTTCTCGGGATGGACGCAAGATCTGGGCAACATGATCATCGTCTATCACGGCGATGGTTTCTTCACCTATTATGGACATAATCAACGCAATTTGGTGCAACGGAACGATGTGGTACACAAGGGCAAAACCATCGCCTTGTTGGGCAATTCCGGGAACAGTACCGCGCCCCATCTGCACTTTGAATTGTGGAAAGGCGGCGTGCCTCTAAATCCGGCGGACTATATTCTGGCTTTCTCGAGGATGTGAGGGTTAGCTGCCATGAACGGGGCTAAGGATTGGGATTGAAATGATGAAAAATGATGAAAAACCGGGCGATCTGAAAACTTTTTTGGGAAAAGGATCAATCGTTGACGGCAACGTCAAAGTCGAACACAGCCTGCGCATTGACGGAAAAATCAAGGGCGATGTGACCTCCGGCGATACCCTGGTCGTCGGCAGCGAAGGCGAGATCAAGGGCAACGTTCAAGTGAAGAACCTGGTCCTGGGCGGCAAAATCATCGGCAGCGTCCTCGCTCAGGGGCGTACGGTACTGGAAGCGCACAGTGAGCTCCACGGTGAGCTCAAAACAGCCAAACTGGTGATCGATGAAGGCGCCATCTTTGATGGCAAGTGCTCCATGACCGACAAGCCCAAAGTGGAAAAACCCTTCGGCGACAAACCGGCGGGCGAAAAGGAAACCATTATCCAGTAAAACAGAACGGAGCAGGTATGGGCGCAGATGATATGAAAAAAAAGGTTGTCATCGGTCCGTACATGGATTTGGGCATGCAAATGGCCATCGCCGTGCTGCTCGGAACCGCACTCGGTTACTGGCTCGACAGCAAACTCTGCACCCGCCCCCTGTTCATCATCATTGGTGTACTGTTGGGCGCGACGGCGGGTTTTATGAACATCTATCGCACGGTGTATCCGCCAGACAAAAACAAAAACCGGCGCAGTTGAACGCATGGAATCTTCAGTGCATATATGGCGGATCGTGGGCTGGACGGTTGTTGCGTTTTTGTCCTTGCTGATCCCGGTCTTCTGGATCGGCCACATGACCCTGGCAAAATCGTATGCGCTGGGTTATCTGGTCAGCCTGATCAACATCGTCTCCAGTTTGTTATCGATTCGCTGGGCGTTTCGCCGCAGCATCAAGACATTTTATCTGGTGGTATTCGGCGGCATGATGCTGCGATTTTTCTTCATCGCCGCCATGGTGTACCTCGTGATCGCGGTGCTGCATTGGCCGCTATCCGGATTCTTGATTTCATTCATCGTGTTCTATGTGTTTTTGCAATATCAGGAAACACGCTATATCAACACAGAATTAAAAGGTAATAAATCCACTCGTTATGATCAATCAAACCGTTGAACACGCGACCGCACTCAGTGATACCGCGCACCATGCTGCGGAAGCCGCAGCAGAACATGGCGAAAGTGGCGTAGATTTCATTCTGCATCACATCCTTTCGCATCCGGTCATCAAGCTGCCCACCGTCTTTGGAATTGACCTGAGCATCTCCAATCATGTCATCATGATGTGGATCATTTCCGCGATTCTCATCATCTCATTCGGTGTCGCTTTCCGCAAACCGGCCCTGGTTCCGCGCGGACTGGCCAATGCGCTCGAGTCACTGGTGCTCTATATCCGCAACGATATCATTCTCCCCAATCTTGGACACGATGCGCGCAGTTACGCGCCCTATCTGTTGACCGCTTTTTTCTTCATCATGCTGTGCAATCTCGCCGGCCTGGTGCCTTACGGTTCAACAGCGACCGGCAACATTGCCGTGACCGGGACCATGGCGATCCTGACTTTCATGGTCGTTCAGATCGCCGCGATTCGCAAGCACGGTTTGCTGGGCTATTTCATGATGTTCTCCCCACCGGGCATCCCGTTCCTTCTCAAATTCATCATGGTGCCCGTGGAAGTGATCAGCATGGTCACCAAGCACTTTGCCCTGGCCATTCGTCTCTTTGCCAACATGATCGCCGGGCATATCACCATTCTGGCGTTGATGAGCATCATCTTTTTCTTCAAAAACTGGCTCATCACCCCATTTCCATTGGCCATCATCCTGTTCTCGAGTTTGCTGGAAATCCTGATTTCTTTGATTCAGGCTTATGTATTCACCATTCTGTCGGCGGTATTCATCAGTGCCTCTCTGGCTACGGAGCACTGAGACAAATTTTTGCATCAAATCGGAATAAACACATAATCACAATCATCTTGACTAGGAGGTTCTATGAATCCCACTGCCATCGCATATCTGGCCGCTGGTTTTGGCGCTGCCGGTGTCACCTTCTCTGCTGCGTATGGAATCAGCAAACTGGCCAGTGCGGCCTTTAGCGGCATCGCCCGCCAGCCGGAAGCCGCCGGCGAAATCCGCGGCGCCATGATCATCACCGCCGCCATGATCGAGGGCGTCGCCCTGCTCTCCGTCGTTATCTGTCTGTTGCTCGGTTTTAAATAAAAAATTGACTGGTCGACTCTTATGGAACTCATGACACCAAGCGGTGGCACCATATTCTGGACCACCGTGACATTCATCATCCTGCTGCTGATTCTCGGCAAGTTTGCCTGGCGGCCCATTCTGGCCATGCTGGATGAACGCGAAAGCAGAATCCGCGAATCCCTGGAGCTGGCTGAAAAAGCCAGAATCGCTTCACAAAAAACCCTGGCTGAACAAGACCAAATCCTGGATGCCGCCCGCAAAGAAGCGCAGGATATCCTGGCCAAATCGCGGAAAACTGCGGATGTGACCAAGGATGAGATCATCAAGAAAGCCAGCAGTGAAGCAGAGGCGCTCATCACCAAGGCGCGCCGCGAAATCGAGATGAGCCGTGATAAAGCCATCGAGGAGATCCGCGATCTCGCCGTCGAGCTCTCCATGAACGCCACAGCTAAACTGGTCGGTAAATCGTTGGACGAAAAGGATCATCAAGCCCTGATCGATGATTCCTTGCATAAACTGGGTGAGCTGAATTGAAAACCCATCCTTTGGCAAAACGATATGCGCGGGCGCTGTTTGAGCTTGCGGAGCAAGCCGGTCAAATCGATACCATGGCCGGCGAATTGAAAGCGTTCACCAGCCTGCTTGAAGAGCAGCCACGCATCAAAGCCTTCATCATGTCGCAGGATGTCGAAAAAAAGCGCAAGCTTGAAGTGCTGAAAGATCTGCTCCAAGGCAAGGCAGTGCCGCTTCTTCACCAGTTCCTGACCGTCCTGGTTGAGAAAGGCCGGCAAAACTATTACGCGGAAATCGTCTTCGAATACTACCGTTTTCAGGATAAAAAAGACGGTCGCATTCGCGCACAGGTGATTTCCGCTGTGCCTTTGCAAAAAGAACAGATAGAACGGGTGCGGCAGCAACTGGCTGACCATCTCAAGGCAGAAATCATCCTCGATCAAACGGTCGATGCCGATATTTTAGGCGGTGTGATCATCAGAGTCGAAGGCAAGGTCATCGATGGCAGCCTGCGCAAACAGGTTGAACGCCTGCGCCGCGAACTCCGCGGCAGCAAAAGTACAGCCACAGCTTAGTGGCTGCAGATCATTAAATATTTGATATAATAGGTTACTAAAATGGAAATTAGGCCCGATGAAATTACCTCTGTTCTCAAAAAACAGATTGAACAATTTGAGAAACAGATTGATGTAGAAGAGGTGGGCGAAGTGCTCCAGGTCGGCGACGGCATCGCCCGTGTCTATGGCCTGGAAAATGTCATGTCCATGGAATTGGTCGAGTTCCCCAACGGCGTATTCGGCATGGCCCTGAACCTGGAAGAGGACAATGTCGGCTGCGTGCTGTTCGGTGAGGACAGCAAAATCAAGGAAGGCGACATCGCCAAACGCACCGGACGCGTGGTGGAAGTCCCCGTCGGTCCGGAATTGCTCGGTCGTGTCGTCAATCCGCTCGGCCAACCCATGGATGGCAAAGGTCCCATCAATGCCAAACAATACAGTCCCGTTGAACGCAAAGCGCTTGGCGTGGTTCAGCGCAGAGGCGTCAAGGAACCCCTGCAGACAGGTATCAAGGCGATCGATTCCATGATTCCCATCGGACGCGGTCAACGCGAGCTCATCATTGGCGACCGTCAGATCGGCAAAACCGCCCTGGTGGTGGATACATTCATCAATCAGAAAGAGACCGGCGTCGTCTGCATTTACGTGGCGATCGGCCAGAAAGCCTCCACCGTAGCCCAGGTGGTGAAAACACTGGAAGATTCCGGCGCCATGAACCATACTATTGTCGTGTGTTCGACCGCCGATTCGCCGGCGCCGCTGCAGTACATTGCACCGTACACCGGCGCAACCATGGGAGAATACTTCCGTGACAACGGCCAACACGCGGTCGTCGCTTATGATGATCTCTCCAAACACGCCTGGGCCTATCGTCAGGTCTCGCTGCTGCTGCGCCGTCCGCCGGGCCGCGAAGCCTACCCCGGCGACGTATTCTATTTGCACTCCCGGTTGCTGGAGCGCGCCGCCAAATTGAACGACAAGCTCGGCGGCGGCTCTTTGACGGCGCTGCCGATCATCGAAACCCAGGCGGGTGATTTCTCGGCGTACATCCCGACCAACGTCATTTCCATCACCGATGGTCAGATCTACCTCGAGCCAAACCTGTTCTATGCGGGCGTTCGCCCGGCCATCAATGCCGGTCTTTCAGTATCCCGCGTGGGCGGCAACGCCCAGATCAAAGCCATGAAAAAGATCGCCAGCAGTCTGCGCATGGATTTGGCCCAATACCGCGAACTGGAAGCCTTTGCCAAATTCGGATCCGATCTGGATAAGCAGACGCAGCAGCAGTTGGCGCGCGGTCAACGCATGGTACAGCTGCTGCGCCAGCCGCAATATGCGCCCCTTCCGGTCGAGCAGCAAATCTCTCTGATTTTTCTCGGCGTGCGCGGCTACGTGGATCGCATTCCCGTGACCGAGATAGCCCGCGCTGAGAGCGAATTCCACACCTTTATGCAGTCTCAGCACGAACAGTTGCTCCGCGACATCCGCGATCAGAAGGAATTGACGCCGGAAATCGACGAACAACTCAGCAGGGCGTGTGAAGAATTCATGAAAACCTTTGCGGTGGAATAGCCCATGGCAACCCTACGCAACATCAAGCGCCGTATTGCATCTGTGCGCAGCACACAGCAGATCACCAAGGCGATGAAGATGGTGGCCGCGGCCAAATTGCGCAAGTCACAAAACCAGCTGCTCAGCGCACGACCCTATGCCCATGAACTGGATGGCGTCCTCGGCAACGTTGCCGGCCGCCTTAAAAAAGGTTCGCACCCTCTGCTCGAATCACGCAAAGTGAAACGAACGCTCTATGTGGTGGTGACGTCGGATCGAGGACTGTGCGGCAGCTTCAACGCCAATATCAGCCGTCGCGCACTGCAGGAGTACAGGGACTGCCCAGCGAGCGAAAAAGCCGTATTGGCCATCGGCCGCAAGGGCTATGATTTTCTCCGCCATCGTGGCATTTCCATCGCAGCGCACTATATCGATTTCCTGAATCATATGCAGTTTGCGGATGCGCAGCGCATAGCCCAGCAGCTGCAGAGCTGGTACATACAAAAAAAATACGACCAGATCTATATCATTTATAATGAGTTCAAGTCAGCTGTTCAGCAAAAAATCGTGGTGGAGCAGTACTTGCCGATCCAGCCGGCCCTGCCGGGGGAAGTCAAGTTGCCGGTCGGATTCATTTTCGAACCCAACCCGGAACGCATTTTGGCGGAATTGTGCCCGCTCAGTCTGAATGTGCAGATTTGGCGCATCCTTCTGGAATCCAGCGCCTCAGAGCATGGCGCGCGCATGACCGCCATGGAAGCGGCCACTGAAAACGCAGCGGATATGATCAAGGAACTGGTGCTTTTCTACAACAAGGCTCGTCAGGCGGCTATCACCAAGGAACTGAACGAAATCATCGGCGGATCCGAGGCCTTGCAGGGATAGCCCATATCGCATTGCAGATACGAATTTAACCAAGTTATTAGGAGATTGTTTGATGTCTAATGTTGGTCGTGTAGTGCAAATCATCGGCCCGGTCGTTGACGTATATTTTGAAGACAGCAGATTGCCGGCCATCAACCATGCCCTGGAATTGAAACGGGAGGATGGCTCCCGCCTGGTTCTTGAAGTGGCGCAGCATCTCGGCGAGAGCACAGCCCGCTGTGTTGCAATGGATTCCACCGATGGCCTGCAGCGCGGTCACAAGGTCATCAATACCGAATCGCCGATCAAGGTTCCGGTGGGCAAGGCGACCCTGGGCCGCCTCTTCAATCTCATCGGGGATCCGATCGATGAATTGGGCGATGTCCAGGTTGAAACGACCTGGCCGATTCACCGCGAAGCGCCGTCCTTTGATGAACTGGAAACCAAAACCGAGATGTTCGAGACCGGCATCAAGGTCATCGATTTGCTGGAGCCCTACGCCAAAGGCGGCAAGACCGGACTCTTCGGCGGCGCAGGCGTCGGCAAAACCGTGTTGATTATGGAACTCATCAACAACATCGCCATCCAGCGCGGCGGCTTTTCCGTTTTCGCCGGCGTCGGCGAACGCACCCGTGAAGGAAACGACCTCTGGGTCGAATTCCAGGAAACCGGCGTGATCAACATGGATGACCTGTCGCAATCCAAAGTGGCCATGGTTTTCGGCCAGATGAATGAACCCCCCGGCGCCCGTCAACGCGTCGGCCTCTCCGCCTTGACCATGGCCGAATACTTCCGCGATGTCGAAGGCAAGGATGTGCTGCTGTTCATCGACAACATCTTTCGCTTCACCCAGGCCGGTTCCGAAGTGTCGGCGCTGCTCGGCCGTATGCCCTCGGCCGTGGGTTACCAGCCGACGCTGGCCACGGAGATGGGACAACTGCAGGAACGCATCACCTCCACCAAAAAAGGCTCCATCACTTCGGTGCAGGCCATTTACGTTCCGGCGGACGACTTGACTGATCCGGCGCCGGCCACGACCTTCAGCCACCTGGACGCCACCACGGTGCTCAGCCGCCAGCTGGCGGAGATGAGCATTTATCCGGCGGTGGATCCCCTGGATTCCACATCGCGCATTCTGGATCCGCGCATCGTGGGCCAGGAACACTATACCGTCGCGCGCTCCGTGCAGCAGATTTTGCAGAAATACAAAGATCTTCAGGATATCATCGCCATCCTCGGCATGGAAGAACTTTCCGAAGAGGACAAGATCACGGTCAACCGCGCGCGCCGCTTGCAGCGTTTCCTGTCGCAGCCCTTCTCGGTCGCGGAAGCCTTCACGGGATTCAAGGGAAAATATGTCAAGCTGGAAGACACTATCCGCGGCTTCAAAGAGATCATTGAAGGCAAGCACGATGATCTGCCCGAACGCGCATTCTGGATGGTGGGTTCCATTGAAGAAGCGGTTGAAAACGCCAAACGCATGCGCGCGGAATAATCACCCAGGTAAGGAACGCTTTTTACAAGTACTATATAGCCTGATCCATTGAAAAATCGCCGCGCGCCGGGCCCAATGGGCGGTTTTTTGTTGAAATTATGTGACAATTTTTGCGTTGAATTTCATCTCCATCCCAAAAGTTACTGGTGATGCTATTTTTATATTTTTTTCTTTGCGTATCTCCGCGTTCTCGGCGGTGAATCATTCAGGATAGATCATAATGGACAAAACCTATTTATTGGAAATCGTCACTCCGGTCAAGATCGAGTACCGCGATCAGGTGATTCATGTGAAAGCGCCTGGGGTTGCCGGTTACTTTGGGGTGCTGCACAATCACGCGCCCTTTCTGACGGCCTTGAAAGTGGGCGTCATCGAAGTAAAATCCAAATCGGGTGTGCGCTTTTTTGCCACCAGCGGCGGTTTTTGTGAAGTGATGGAAAACCAGATGCGCATCCTGGTTGAAACCTGCGAGGCGGCGGACCAAATAGACATAGAACGCGCCAAAGCTTCCCGCGATCGCGCTCTGGCGCGCCTGAAGGAAAAAGCGGAAGACCTGGATTACACCCGGGCAGAGGCCTCTCTGGCCAGAGCATTAAACCGCCTGGAGGTGGCCGACAGGCCCTGATTCGCCAGGACCAT
This sequence comes from Candidatus Zhuqueibacterota bacterium, assembly GCA_963169875.1. Taxonomy (GTDB): domain Bacteria; phylum Zhuqueibacterota; class Zhuqueibacteria; order Residuimicrobiales; family Residuimicrobiaceae; genus UBA2214. Next base: position 14,858 of record CAUJEL010000077.1, on the reverse strand, counting down.
AGAGCAAACCCAACTATCTGATGGCACATGACACTTTATGAATAGAGCAGGATAGTGATTACGGCGCCTCTTGGAGGGTGCCGTTTTCCTTTTCAGCATAAAAGGACAATCTATGCAAAAAAAACGAACGCATACGTGCGGCGACTTGAACAAATCAGCGCTGGGCAGGGAAGCGACTCTGATGGGGTGGGTGGATCGCAGGCGCGACCATGGTTCCCTGATTTTCATCGATCTGCGCGATCGTTACGGCGTCACCCAGGTGCGCATAGATCCGGATGCCGCCTGCTATGATGCGGCCAAAAACCTGCGCGGCGAATTTGTCGTTGCCGTCACCGGCGTGGTACAGGCGCGTCCCGATGGTATGGTCAATAACAAGCTGGACACGGGAGAGATCGAGCTGGCGGCGGCCGAGATGGAAATCCTCAATGCGGCCAGGACGACGCCCTTCATGATCAGTGGCGAAACGGTCGCCTCTGAAGATTTGCGTTTGAAGTACCGTTATCTCGATCTGCGCCGGCCGGAAATGCAGCGTAACCTGCTGATCCGCAGCCAGTGCTATCAACTCGTGCGCACGTATTTCGAAGAACAAAAATTTGTCGAAGTTGAAACGCCCTACCTGATGCGCAGTACACCGGAAGGCGCGCGGGATTATCTTGTGCCCAGCCGGGTGTGGCGGGGGCGCTTTTATGCCCTGCCGCAGTCGCCGCAGCAGTACAAACAGCTGCTGATGGTGGCCGGTTTGGACCGCTATTTCCAGATCGTGCGCTGCTTTCGCGATGAGGACTTGCGCGCCGACCGTCAACCGGAATTCACCCAGATCGATGTCGAGATGTCCTTCATCGACGAAGAAGATATCTTTTCTCTGGTCGAAGGTTTGATGGGCCGTGTTTTCCAGCAAATATTGGGCAAAAAGCTGGAACTGCCGTTGCAGCGCATTACCTTTGACCAGGCGATGGCCAAATATGGCAGCGACAAACCCGATCTCCGCTTTGGCCTGGAGATTTCGGATCTGACTGCGCTGGTTGCTGACAGCGAATTCAAGGTATTCCGCGAAACAGCGGCCCAGGGCGGCAAGGTGGCGGGCATCTGCGCGCCAAAGTGCGGCGGTTATTCGCGCAAACAGATCGATGATCTCACCGAATGGATCAAAAACCGCGGCGGCGCCGGCCTGGTGGCCATCAAGGTCAAGGATGGCGATTGGGACAGTTCACTGAGCAAATTCTTCCCGGAAGCACTGCGCCACCGCATCATGGAAACGCTCGATGCGGCAGATGGTGACCTGATGCTGCTGGTGGCTGACAAGCCGGAAACAGCCCTGACTCTGCTGGGTGATTTGCGCCTCAAAGTGGCGGCACAGGAAAACCTCATTCCCCAGGATCAGTTTCGCATGGCCTGGGTGGTGGATTTCCCGCTGTTCGAATACAGCGCCGAAGAGGAGCGTTACGTCGCACGCCATCATCCCTTCACCTCGCCGCAACCCGGCCAGGAAGATCTCATGCTCAGCGATCCGGCCCAGGCCAAGGCGCGCGCCTACGACCTCATCCTCAACGGCATGGAGATCGCAGGCGGCAGCATCCGTATCTACAACGGGGAGCTGCAGTCCAAGATGTTTCGCGCCCTGGGCATCGGGCAGGAGGAAGCGGAAGAAAAATTCGGCCATCTGTTGGAGGCGTTCTCCTATGGCGCCCCGCCCCATGGCGGCATTGCCTTCGGATTCGACCGTCTTGTCATGCTGCTGGCCGGCTGCCAATCCATTCGCGAGGTTATCGCTTTTCCCAAAACCGCCAGCGCCATGTCGTTGATGGATGGATGCCCCTCTTATGTCAGCGAAGCGCAGCTGCGCGAGTTAAATTTGACCATAAGCGGGGAATAAACGCCATTATTTTGGTTTTAAATAAGTAACGGACATCTTTCTTCTTGACAATTAGGCAAATTATTGCTAAAATCACTTAAACAAGTAAAGTTCAACGGTGTAGTTCCCTTTTAGACAAATTCAATATCCTTATTAATTAAATTACAGCACCGTTAAGAGCTTTGGTTGCAACAGAGCGAAAGGAGGTGTATACTTGATGAAGAACACATCGCGCTGGGTCCTCAGAATTGCCCTTGTTTGCTTGCTGCTCGTCGCCTTTATGCTGGCTGCTGGTTGCAGTCGCCATCCCAATGAAAAAGAGCTGAAGGCACTTGAGGAGACCAAACAGGCCGCGTTGGCAGCTGAAACAAAAGCTGCTGATTGCACCAAAGAAAAAGCGAGCTTGGAACAACAGTTAGTCGATCAAAATCAAAAAGTAGACAAAATGAAACTGGAAAAAGCCACTGTCGAAAAACGTTTGACGGATTGGCAGTAGGCTTATGACTATGAACACTGTTAACAGTGGAGGGAAGCTAATGAGATTTTCGAGCAAGCTCCTGGTCTCCTTAGCACTTGTGCTTTCCTTCTTGCTCCTTTTTGGCGCGCAATTGACCTTGGCGCAGGAAAAAAAGATGAGCATGGATGAATACCGTGCTCAGTTGAAAGAATGGCAAGACCGAGAGGCAGCCGCCAAAAAAGCGGCTGAGGATTGTGCAAATGCTGTGGCTCAGTTAAAGACCAATTTGAACTCAGCGCAAGCGGCCTATGAAACGACTTGGGGCGAAGTGCTTCAGGCCGTTGGCACCGACCAGGCCGGCTACGATGCATACAAAGCAAAAGTAAAAGCGCTTGAAGCGCAGGTGGATGGTTTGCTGGCCCTTTCGCCAGAAGAACTGTTCAAGAAACGCGATGAGCTGAAAGCGGCTGAGGACCAGTTGGCCGTGTTGAAAAAAGATCGCATTTCCGCAATCACTGAAATGCAGAACGCTCTGGCAGGGATTGAAGGCAAGATTGCTCAGCTGAAGAACAAGATGCCGAAAGCGCTCTTTGATCTGTACAATGTTGTCGTTGGCGATTACCTGTGGAAGATTTCCGGCAAAAAGGATATTTATGCCAATCCGATGCAATGGATGCGCATCTATTCCTACAACAAGGATCAGATCAAAGATCCGGATCTCATCTATCCGAAACAGGTTTTCAAAATCCAACGCGAATGCGGACCGGATGAATATCTGGTCGCCAAGGGTGATTATCTGAAAAAGATCGCGGCCGATCCCAAAGTACTGGGCGATCCCGCGGCCTGGACCAAGATTTACCAGAAGAATAAAGACGTCATCGGTGAAGATCCCCAGCGGATTTTCCCGTATACCGTTCTGGTGATCCCGAGAAACTAATCTTCGCAACACACACGGCCGGCATGCCTGTCGCATCGAGAATTCCTCAATACCCTGAAGGATATTCTTCATTGCCAAGGTTTGCAGGATATCGCCGGCCGCGTCAGCACTGTTAAGCTCCCGGTTTCAGCGCTTCTGGCCCTGGATCGGGAGTTTTCTTTTAATGCGAACGTATTATTACACAGGCACCAATTTGAAAAAGCAAGAATCTGTCGAAAAAAGAATCACATTGCGCGGCATAGATCCCGTTACTTTCTTCGGCGCTCAGGACGCCAACCTTCGCCTGCTTGAATCAGAACTGGACGCCCAACTCATTGCGCGCGGCAATGAACTCATCCTTCGCGGCAAAACGGAGAACGTTGAGCAAGCTGAACGGGTGATCAGCGAATTAATCTATCTCGCCAATCGCAACGGCCGCATCCTGCCACAGGATATCGAACTGGTCACCCAGCTGAACCATGATGCAGATGCAGATGAAGACGCCACTACTTCCGCCGAATCGGTGATCGTCTACACCAAAAACGGCGTGGTCAAACCGCGCACCGAAGGCCAGGAAGCCTATGCAGAATGCGCGCGAAAGAACGATATCGTCTTTGCCATCGGCCCGGCAGGCACCGGAAAAACCTTTCTGGCGGTCGCCATGGCGGTGGCGGCCTTGCGCGACAAACTGGTGGATCGCATCATCCTCTGCCGCCCGGCGGTTGAAGCAGGTGAAAGCCTCGGCTTCCTGCCCGGTGATTTTCGTGAAAAAGTGGATCCGTATCTGCGGCCTCTTTACGATGCACTGCATGACATGATACCCGGCGATAAATTAAAACGCCTGATGGAAACCCGCGTGGTCGAAATTGTGCCGCTGGCGTACATGCGCGGACGAACCCTGAACAACTGTTTTGTCATCCTCGACGAAGCGCAGAATTCCACCGCAGCCCAGATGAAGATGTTTTTGACGCGCCTCGGGGGCAATTCCAGGTCGATCATCACCGGCGATATCACCCAGATCGATTTGCCAGATAAAACCATATCGGGATTGGTGCAAATACAAACCGTGCTCAAAGGCATCGACGGCATTGGTTTTATTTACCTGAGCGATCGAGACGTGGTGCGGCATCAACTGGTGCGGCAGATTATCAAGGCTTACGAAAATTACGCGCAAATATGAGTCATTCTAATTTTGGTGTGCGATGTCTTCATTGATCTCCCAATTCTCTCAGAAATCGGGTCGTAACAACAACAGGACGCGCGACCGTAAGGGCAATGGGCATTCAGGATTTCTCAATTGGGCGCGCAGACATCAACAATTGCTGCTTGGCTCCGCATTGCTCTCCTTTTTCATCGCATGGATGTTCCCGGGAGAAAAATCCTTCCAATTTGCAGATCTCAAAGAGGGGCGGGTCTACATCGGGCCCGAAATCATCGCCCCGTTCACATTTCCCGTCAACAAGAGCCCCGAAGATTACGCTGCCGACGTCAAAAAAGCCAAACGCGAGGTGGCACCCGTTTTTCGCCTGCAAGAACAAGTCACGTCGGAACAGCTGGCAGCACTGCAGGCATTTACTGAACGCACGGGCACCGTACTGCGCAGCAGTTCGGTCAACGCTGAATTGGTCAATCGTGTTTTTCAAGAGGTCAACATTGCCATCTCCGAAGAGGATATTCACAATCTGCTTTCAGGATTTGGCGTTTATAATAGCATCGCCAGCAGCACGGGGCAGCACCGCTGGTTGCCGTTCCGCACCATTGCCGCCACCGTGACTCGTCTCCTCCAGGATGCCTACGCCATTGGCATCCTGAATGTGGAAAAAATCGAGTTTTCTTCGTCTCCCGCAAAAATTTCGATCCGGAAGAATGGCCAGGAAATGCTGGAAAGCATTGAATTTTTTCGTGGGATCCGCGAGTTTCAACCGATCCTTCTACAAAAAATGCGTGAAGAGGCCACGCTGGATGAGAAGCAAATCAAGATCGCATTTCAGATGATCCTCCGCTTTCTGGCGCCCAACCTCTTGTATGAAAAAGAAGAGACCGAGCTCCGCATGCAAGAAGCCGTGGCTCTGGTGCCCCTGGCTAAAGATCAAGTTCTTGCCGGGGAACGCATCATCGACGGCCACGAACGCATAACCCGCGAACACATCGATAAACTCAACTCCTATGCAGCCGCCAAATCAGAACGGGGTGAAAAACAAGATATCTGGCGAAGGCTCGCTTTTTCCCTGAGCAAATGGCTGATGACCCTGATCGTCCTGGGTACCCTGTTGGGCTTTTTGTATCACCTGCGCCGCGAGATCATCGACACGCCCAAACAGCTTCTCCTCATCGCGATCCTCATACTGCTGATCATGGCTCTCACGTTTGTCGTGACGCAGTTGAACCTCTCTCCGCTACTGATTCCCGCAGCCGCGGGCGCCATGGTGATCACCGTCTTTTTCGATGTCACGGTAGGACTGCTGTTTGCCTTCGCCATCGCGGTCCTCATCGGCGCTATGTATGGCAATGAGTACGGCATCACCTATATCAGTCTCATCGTCAGCGCGGCCTCCATCCTTTCGGTAAGCCGCGTGCGCAGCCGCAACTGGATGCTGCGCAGCATGGCCGTTGTCATAATGGCCTATCTCCTGGTCCTGACGGTGCATGACGCGCTCAATTATCTGGGACTGCCCGGAATGGCGCGCAATTGGGGGTTGGGGTTTATCAGCGGATTCATCGCACCCATCATCGCTTATGCCCTGGTGCTCCTGCTGGAACGCTTGTTCAAAATGACCACCGATATGACCCTGCTGGAACTGTCGGATCTGAACCATCCGCTCCTGCGCCAGTTGGCCATGATGGCGCCCGGTACCTATCATCACTCCCTTTCGGTTGGCAACATGGCGGAAGCCGCTACCGAAGCCATCGGCGGCAATGCACTTCTGGCCCGCGTGGGCGCTTATTACCATGACATCGGCAAAATAGAAAAACCGGAATATTTTGTAGAAAATCAGGGCCGGGGCCGCAATCCCCATGAAAAACTGACGCCCACCATGAGTTCGCTCATCCTCTTCAATCATGTTCGCCGCGGATCGGACATGGCGCGTCAATATGGCTTGCCTTCGGTTATCGAAGCGTTCATCTATGAACATCACGGCACCAGCCTCATGGGCTATTTCTATCAAAAAGCAGTCGAGCAGAGCGATGGCGAACCGGTATCTGCCACTGAATTTCGCTATCCCGGGCCGCGCCCGCGTTCCCGCGAATCCGCCGTGGTGATGCTGGCTGATGCGGTGGAAGCCACCTCCCGCACGCTAAAGGACCCATCCCCGAGCAGAGTCAAAGCGATCGTCGAACAGATCATCGATGAACGCTTCAAGAGCGGTGAATTGGATAATTCTCCACTCACCTTGCAGGATCTTTCCCGGATCGGAGATGCGTTCCAGAAAATTATCACGGCCAGGTTCCATCGCCGCATCGCTTATCCTGCACTTGCGGAAAAAGACAAAACCAAATGAGCCTGAAAGACATGAAACGCCACATTCAGATCGTGAACCAGACACAAATGCATACTTTTGCCGGCGGAGAACTGTCATTACTCGCTGATCTGGTTTTGCGCCAGGCGCTTCCCAAGGCGCAATGGCGCATTCGCATAGAATTATTGCCTGATCAGCAAATAATAAAGTATAATCAGCTTTTTTTTAAAAAGAATCATCCTACGGACGTGATCTCATTCTCCGTCAGCGATGCTTCATCCGGTTTTCTTGAAGGTGAGATCTATATCAGTCTGGAAACCGCCCTGCGCCAGGCGGATGAATACAGCGTCACCCTCCTGGACGAAGTGCTCCGGCTCACGGCCCACGGCCTCTATCACCTTCTCGGTCATGATGATGCCACAGAAAAAGAGCGCCTCCACATGAGCGCACTCGAAGATGCCGCATTAAAAACCTATAGAAAATTTGGCATAAAATAAATAATACTTGATTATAAAACAAATTTTGGATAAACTTTTAAAATTGGTGAGCACTCGATCATGAATTGGGAGGAGTGGCATGTTGTCTCTTAGGTTTGACTTTCGTGATTTATTCAAAGCACCGCGGCTTGCCTTCAGCCTACAACGCATATGGATCATGCTGGTTGCACTTGGCACCGGCCTGATTTTATACAATCTTTTCACCTATATCGCGCTCTTGATGGGCGGCCTTAATCTGACGGACGCCTGGCAGCGATTCGGCATTCTGCCCTGTTTGTTTATGGAGCGAACGCTGTTCCCCTGGTACGTTTGGCTCGTTCATGCCTTGGGCGTTATTGCTTTATTGATCACATTTCTCTTTGCCAATACCGCCGCTGCACGCGCGGTCTATATGAGCGCCAAAGGCGAACATTTTTACTCCTGGAGACAATCGTTCGCATTTGCACACAAAAAAATATCCGCCGTACTCCTGACACCTGTTTCTCTGTTGACGTTGCTGGCTTTGATGGTGCTCGGCAGTCTTTTGCTCGGACTTGCGGGTAAAATACCGTACGCCGGCGAACTTGTGGTCAGCCTTTTCATGCTGTTCTGGTTTGTTTTTGCCTTATTGATGATATTTTTCGCGTGCGTTTTCTGGTTTTCCCTGTTTTATGCGCCGGCCGTCATCGCCACAACCGATGAAGACGCCTTTGAATCCGTTTTTCAGCTCTTTTCGTTGTCGTGGAATCAACCCCTGCGCCTGCTGATCTACAGCTTTTTATCGATATTTATAGCACTGGCCGCCATGGGCATTCTGTCCTTTTTTGTCAAACGCTCGGTCGGTTTGAGCAACGCCCTGCTGGGCGCCTTTATGGGAAGTAATTTTCTCGATCTTGCAAACAACGGCCAGGCCCTTGTGCAGGCGTGGACGGTGATGAGCGAAGACCTGATTTTTGATATGTTTCGCGGCTTCACACCCTACCTCTATTTTTCACAAGAGTTCTTTTACTTGCCGGTTCACGAATTGGCGCGCCCAACCGTCAGCATCGGGGGCTATTTCTATGCCATAAGCCTCCTGTTTCTCGGCAGCTGGGTCGTGGCTTACGGATTTTCCACGCTGGCGACTGCCCATACGCTCGCCTATCTGGTGATGCGTAAAAAAAAGGATGATCAGAATCTATTGGAACGCATCGACAAAGAGGAGGATTTGGAAGAATCCACCGAGGATGAACAAACCGGGAAAACAGGTGAGGAATCTGCCGCGGATTAAAAGTTATGGTTTTTATCGCTGTTGAAAATATTTTGGTCTGCAAATGATACGCAGCGCTTGTATTATAAAGACGAAAAGCGATGACATGTACCTGCAAGGCACATGCACGTTCCCGGGATTGCGATCATCATCACTCTGTTCCTGTATTTAAATAAAAAATCCTGTTTCTACCTCAACACAAATCGTGAATGTGATTCATAATGCCCCTATTTGTAAAAATAAAAGACCGTCAATCCGGTCCCTACACCCTGCACGAACTCAAACGTCTCGTCACAGAGGGTAACTTTTCGCAGGCGGACCTGGTATTTCATGAGGACCGTCAGGAATGGATTGAAGCCGGCCAATTGGAAGAACTCTCCCGGCTTTTTACTCCGGAGATTCAACCGGCTCGCCCACGCACTGTTTACGCCATCGGTGGTGGTAAAGGCGGCGTGGGCAAAACCGTCTTGACCGCATCTCTGGGCATCGGCTTGGCCTCATTGGGCTATCAGGTCGTCATTGTTGATGTCGATCTCGGCGGCGCCAATCTCCATACCTGTATGGGCATTCTTGAGCCGGAGTACACTTTTTACCATTTCTACTCCCTGCAAAAAGAGAATTTAAGTGACATCCTTCTCGATACGCCCATCGAAAACCTGAAACTGATCAGCGGCGCTTGCGGCACCCTGGGACTGGCCAATCCGCGTTATTCGCAGAAACTGCGCTTCATCAACGAACTGAAAAATATCCAGGCCGATTTCATCCTCCTCGATCTCGGGGCAGGTTCTTCGTACAACGTGATTGATTTCTTTCTGGCAGCTGATCAGGGCATCGTGGTGACAACTCCGGAACCAATGGCTGTGCAGGAAACTTTTAATTTCATTAAAATCGCTCTGATGCGCAAATTGACGCGCACCTTCAAAAACAATCCAACGGTGATCGGCAAGCTCGAACAGGATGTTTTTTCCGAATCCGGACGCCTGGCAGTGCCGCTGCAAACTGCGATAAATGACCTCGAGGTGATCGACGCAGACGCGGCCGCGCAAATGAAATCTGTGATCTCCGGTTTTGCCCCTTCCCTCATCCTCAATATGGTGCACGCCGAAGAGGAAATCAAGGAAGGAATGGTCCTCAAAACAGCCATTGAAGAGCTGCTGGCGGTGCAGATGTCCATATTAGGGTACATCGATTATGATGAAAGCGTCCGCCGCGCTGTGAAGGAATTACGGCCCTTTGTCATTGATAACCCAAAATCCAAAGCGTCACGCGCCCTGGCAAAATTGATCAGTGTCGGTTTGCTGGAAAAAACGGGTTGGACCGGATTCAAGGAGAAACGCAGGGTACTACGCCAGATCTCTCAAGAAGCAAAGCTCTATCCTGCCGGTCAACTGCAGGAGAGCGATACCATCTGCTCGGTGCAATGTTTTTATTGGGGTGATTGTGAATATCAAAACGGCGGCTATCCCTGTCCGGTTCGCCATTTAGACCCCATATTCAGACGCTGATTCAAAATATCTTTTAAATGGCTATTTTTTTGATTAATTTATGAGGTGAACAGCAGGTTCACCTTTTTTTATTTATCGGAATATCTTAATATGATGTTAAACAATTTTTGGCGCAACTTCATTAAAAACATTCACCCCTATCACACGCTGGCCATCAGTTTTCTCCTGCTCATCGTCGCCGGTGCCGCTCTGTTGTATATGCCCTTCAGTCAAAAAGGTCCGGGCGCCTCACTGGTCGATTGTTTTTTCATCGCCACCTCTGCAACCTGCGTCACCGGGCTTGCCTCGGTGGACATCTCTCAAGTTTACACACCTGTGGGACAGGCGATCATTCTATTGCTCATTCAATTGGGCGGATTGGGCATCATGACCTTTTCAACGTTCTTCGCCTATATCCTGGCGGGGCGGTTGAGCATGCGCGGTCGCGACCTCATCGAGCACAGCGTCAGCAGTCAGCCTGTGCCTTATCTCGGGCAACTGTTAAAATTCACGGTACTGGGGACCCTGACCATCGAAATGATAGGCGCCCTGTTTCTCACGTTGCGGTTTTTGCCAGGTCATACTTTTGCGCACGCGCTCTGGTCTGGTATTTTTCATTCCATCTCCGCTTTTTGCAATGCCGGCTTTTCCCTCTACTCCGATAATCTGATGAGTTTCCGCGATGATGCAGTCGTAAATATCACCATCATGGCGCTGATCGTCTTGGGTGGACTCGGTTTCTGGGTGTTGCATGATCTGAAAAATATACGAAAAAAGGGCTTTCGCCGACTGACGCTGCACTCCAAGGTCGTTTTGACGGTCACCGGTCTATTGATCCTGATTGGCGCGGCCGCGATCATGTTTTTCGAACTGGAACATACTCTGCGGTCTCTCTCATCCGGGCAAAAACTGATGGTTTCATTCTTTCATTCTGTTACAGCACGAACAGCCGGATTCAATACCCTCGCTATTGGTGAAATGACCAACGGCGCCATTTTGGTCCTTATTGTTTTAATGGTGATTGGCGCTTCGCCCGGCTCCACCGGCGGCGGCATTAAAACAACCACCTTCGCGGTCATTTTCACCGCCTTTTTCGCACGGCTGAGAACGGAGCAGCAGCTACGGCTTTTCAATCGCGGCATCTCCGAATCGACGGTGACGAAATCGATCGGCATCGCGATTTTTTGGATCATGGCTGTATGCATTGCCGCTTTTCTTCTTTTAATCACGGAAACCTATTCCATGCCTTCGGTGCTCAGCCGAGGCATACTCATCGAATTGTTTTTTGAATCTTTTTCCGCCATAGGCACCGTCGGATTGAGCATGGGCATCACACCGCATCTGACGCAGTTTGGCAAAATCATCATTCTTCTTCTCATGTACGTCGGCAGGATCGGCCCGATCACCCTGGCCCTGGCCATTGCCAATAAACAGCAGGTAGCCGTCCGCTATGCAGAAGAAAAAATAATCATCGGATAGAATTAATAACAAGGAAATCCTCCTATGCGTTCATTTGCGATCATCGGTCTAAGCACGTTTGGATACTATCTGGCCAAGGAACTATCCCACCGCGGCCATCAGATCCTGGCCATCGATATCGATGAGGACAAAATCGATAAAATAAGACCGTTTGTCGACCGCGCGGTCATCGCCGATGCCAGCGATAAAGAGGCTCTGGCGAGTCTGGGATTGGCGGAATTGGACGCGGTCATTGTCAGTCTGGGTGAACAGATGGATGCCAGCATCCTGGTGACCCTCTACATGCGCGAGTTCAGAGTCAAAAAAATCGTCGCCAAGGCGCTCTCGGAAGATCACGGCCGTATTCTCGATATCATCGGCGCGACCGATGTCATCTATCCGGAGCGCGATGTGGCCAACCGTCTGGCGCACACGCTGGAAAGCGACTTTTTCCTCGACAGCATCAGCCTGTCCGAGGGCATCAGCATCATCGAGATCGCCCCCCCTTCTCCGTTTCTGGCAAAATCTCTGGGCCAGTTGGACCTGAGAAACCGCTACGGCGTCTCTGTGCTCCTCATCAAAGAAGTCATTCCTGAAAAAATCGTCCTCATTCCTACAGCGGACCATGTCATCAAGGACAGCGACATCCTGGTCATTCTCGGAAAAGATGAGGATTTGGAAAAAATACAGGAATTGTCCTGATAGAGAAGAAACACGGAATATTTGCAGGTCAAATTGGATTTACTTTTACAGCACGTTGCTGATCGTTCAACAGGTTTTTGCAAGATTTGCGGAGATGTAGCCTCTATGACGACACATATCATCCATATTATTCGTGAGATGACCGACCGCGGCGGGCACACGAGAAAAGCGCGCGCCTATTACTGCTCCGATCTCAAAAATCCCATTGAGCCCTATTGGGAACCCAACGCGGACATCTTTGAAACAGAGGAACAGGTTTCCATCACGCTGGAGCTGGCGGGCGTTACCCATGAGGATGTCTGCGTTCATCTGAAATCCGGGAAGCTGATCATCAGCGGCGTCCGTCGCGAAAAAAGACCCCGGGGCAAAGTCAATTACCATCAGCTCGAACTGGATTACGGGCATTTCATGAAAATAATCACCCTGCCGGAATCCGTTGAACATAATGACATCACCGCATCCCTGCACGACGGCCTTTTGGAAATCAAAATTTGCAAAAATGTCACGGTCATCGAAGTCCCCATTTGCGGTGTTACACCCAAAAAGTAGTTTTGCAGTCTTTTGTTTTACAGACAGTTTTTTTGAATGATTGGAGCCTCCATGGATGATAAATTAGATAACAATGTACCCCTTGCACCCGCGGATATTGAAACGAACAAGATTGCGGACATCCTTCCCATCTTGCCCTTGCGGGATACGGTCGTATTTCCCAACATCGTCACCCCTCTGGTCGTTGCCAGGGAAAAATCGGTGCAGCTGATCAACGAGGTCATCGCCGGTTCGCGCATCCTCGGTCTGGTGGCGCAGCGGCAAGCCGAGCAGGAAGATCCGCGTGAAGAGGATATTTTTGAATACGGCTGCGCCGCCATCATTTTGCGCATGCTCAAATTCCCCGATGGTTCTCTGCGCGTGCTGGTTCAGGGTCTGTCGCGCATCCGCGTCAAGGAAATGGTGCAGACCGAACCCTATTTGGTCGGGCGCATCGAACAAATTCCGGAAAAATATATCCCATCAACCGAACTGGAAGCGCTAAAACGCAATGTGGGCATCCAGTTTCAGAAAATTGTTTCTCTGGTGCCGCAGCTGCCCGATGAATTGCAGGTTGTGGTGGTGAACACCGCCAACCCGGATAAACTGGCGGATTTGGTGGCCTCCAATCTGAATCTCACGCTGGAGGAAAAACAGGAAATCCTCGAGGCCGTGGATATCAAGAAACGCCTCAAACGGCTGACTGTCTATGTAAATCGCGAACTGGAAGTCCTGGAGATGGGCTCCAAAATCCAGGACAAAGTGCAATCCGAACTGGGTAAGAATCAGCGCGAATATTTTTTGCGCGAACAACTGCGCGCCATCCAGAAAGAGCTGGGCCTGACGGACGAACGTTCCGCGGAGATCGATGAATTACGGCAAAAACTGGAAGAAGCGGGATTGCCCGAAGACGCGGAGAAAGAGGCACTGCGCGAACTGGACCGCCTGGCCAAGATGCAGCCCGGCGCCGCTGAATACACCGTCTCCCGCACTTATCTCGACTGGATGATCGCTCTGCCGTGGTCCAAATCGACCGAGGACAATCTCGATATCCTGATGGCGGAACAGGTTCTCGATGAAGACCATTATGACCTGAAAAAAGTCAAGGAACGTATCCTCGAATACCTCGCCGTCCGCAAATTAAAAGCTGACACCAAGGGTCCGATTCTCTGTTTTGTCGGACCTCCGGGCGTCGGCAAGACGTCTCTCGGCCGCTCTATCGCCCGCGCCATGGGGCGTAATTTTATCCGCATCTCCCTGGGCGGCGTGCATGACGAGGCGGAAATCCGCGGTCACCGCCGCACCTACATCGGCGCCCTGCCCGGCCGCATCGTTCAGGGCATCAAGAACGCCGGCAGCAATAATCCCATCTTCATGCTGGACGAAGTGGATAAAATCGGCCAGGATTTTCGCGGCGATCCCTCCTCAGCCCTGCTGGAGGTGCTCGATCCGCAGCAGAACTTTTCGTTCTCCGACCATTACCTGGATGTGCCCTTCGACCTCTCCCGGGTGATGTTCATCACCACCGCCAATGTGCTGGATACGATCCCATCCGCCTTGCGCGACCGGCTCGAAGTGCTCGAACTGCCCGGTTATATCGAAGAGGAAAAACTGCAAATCGCCTTCACCTATTTGATACCCAGACAGATCAACGAAAACGGTCTGCGGAAAAAGGATATCAAATTTGCCAAAGCGGCGGTCACCAAAATCATCCGCGACTATACCCGCGAAGCAGGTGTCCGCAATCTCGAACGGCAAATCGCCACCCTCTGCCGCAAAGTGGCTAAAAAAATAGCCGCCGGCGAAAAAGGCCCCTTCGCCGTCTCCCCCGACACCGTGGTCGAAATGCTCGGTCCGGTCAAGTTTTACTCGGAAGTGGCGGAACGAACCAATGAGCCCGGCGTGGCCGTCGGCCTGGCGTGGACGCCGACCGGAGGAGACATTCTCTTCATCGAAGCCACCCAGATGAACGGAAACAAGGGTCTGATGCTGACGGGACAGCTGGGCGAAGTGATGCGCGAGTCGGCGCAAGCCGGACTCTCCTACATCCGCGCCCACGCCGAAGAGTTCGGCATCAAGCCGGACTTTTTCGAGAAAAAGGATTTGCACATTCACGTCCCGGCCGGCGCCATTCCAAAGGATGGACCCTCCGCAGGGGTGACCATCGCCACAGCCCTGGTCTCGCTGCTGCTGCAGCAGCCCATCCGCAGTGACTTTGCCATGACCGGTGAAATCACCCTGCGCGGGAAAGTGCTTCCGGTTGGCGGCATCAAGGAAA
>CAUJEL010000076.1 GCA_963169875.1 Candidatus Zhuqueibacterota bacterium | reverse complement strand
AAAACGATGTGCGCGATCAGGTGAAGGTGATCATCGGCGGCGCACCTGTCACGGAACGTTTTGCCCGGGAAATTGGCGCAGATGGGTATGCAGCCGATGCAGCGTCTGCAGTGGATTTGGTGAAGTCGTTGATCAAAAAGTAAGGTATGGCCCGGCTTGGCAAATAAAACTTCGGCGGCAGCAAAATCTCCCCAAATGGTCTTTTTTGATCTCGGCGGCGTGCTGGTGGAGGTTCGATTCGAACAATTTGTGCGCGACATGGCCAACCTCTGCCACATCTCCCGCCAGGAGATGTCATTGCAGCTGCAAGGATTAAGGCCGGTGTATAAAAAGTTCGAAACAGGCGAGGTGAATGCGGAGTTTTTATTCAACCGCGTCCAGCGACAATTCCCCAAAATGGCCGGGCGTGACCAGTTTGAGAAGATATACACCGGCATTTTCTCCCTCAAAGAGGATGTCGCATCGATGGCCACTTCCTTGAAAAAACATGTACGCCTTTCGGTCATCAGCAATACGGATCAACTGCATTATGAGTATATCCGCCAGACCTACCCGGTGATGCAGCATTTTGAGGAACCGGTCACCTCATTTCAGGTGCATGCCTTGAAACCGGACTCTAAAATATTCAAGTCCGCCCTGGCGCGTTTCTCCTTGGCACCCGAGGATACGCTGTTTATTGATGATTTATTCGAAAATATTGATGCCGCCCGCTCGCTGGGCATGCGCGGCATTGTTTTTCAGAGTGCACAGCAACTGCAGCAGGATTTACACGAAATTTTCCCCGCTTGGACGGACCATAATCCAGCGGTTTAGGCTTTTATATCGTTTCTCAGAGTGGAGGAATCTATGTCATTGGCAATCAATGGTGGGGCGCCCTTGCGAAACAAACCTTTTCCAGTATGGCCGGTTTGGGGCGATGAAGAGATTGAGAACCTCACCAGAGTCATCAAAAGCGGCAAATGGGGGAGACTGGCGGGCAAGGAATCGGAAACATTCGAAAAAAAATTCGCCGATGCCCATGAAGCCAGGCATGGCATTGCCTTGAACAGCGGCACCACCGCACTGCGCGTCGCCTTGATGGCTGCGGGTATCGATGCCGGAGATGAGGTCATTGTTCCGGCGTATACCTTTATTGCCACCGCATCCGCGGTCGTGGAAGCCGGCGCTGTGCCCATCTTCGTGGACATCGAGCCGCATACCTACAATATCGATCCAGAGGCGGTCGCGAAAGCAATCACACCGCGCACCCGCGCAATCATGCCGGTGCATTTTGCCGGCCGCGCAGCCGATATGGATGCCCTGCAAAAAATCGCCCAAAAACACAATCTGGTCATCATCGAAGATGCAGCCCAGGCTTGGGGCGCTTCCTGGAAGGGACGCATGGTGGGCGCCATCGGTGCCGCCGGATGCTTTTCCTTCCAATCTTCCAAAAATGTGAATTGCGGAGAAGGGGGCATCATCCTCACCAACGATGACGTGGTCGCCAAGTTCGCCCGCTCGCATCATAACTGCGGCAGAAGTGAAGACGGCCTCTGGTATGAACATTTTTACTTTGGCGGCAATTACCGCATCACAGAGTTGCAATCAGCCGTCCTGTTGGCGCAATTCGATCGCTATGAGGAACTGCATAAAATCAGGCAGGAGAATTACGCGCTGCTCGTTGATTTGCTTTCGGATATCGATGGGATCGAGCCGCTGGTTCCGGATGAAAACATCACCAGTCATGCCTGTCATTTGTTCATTTTTCGCTATGAAAAAGAACACTTTTCCGGCGCGCCGAAAGCGAAATTCATCGATGCCTTGCGGAAAGAGGGAATTCCTACGAGTCCGGGCTATTCCATACCGCTCTACAAACAGCCTGTTTTTCTCAATAAATCGTTCGGTCCACGCGGTAAAATAGTCGATTTGCCCGTTGATTACAGCAAGGATTTTTGCCCGGAAACCGAAAAAGCTTGCTATGAGGAGGCCATCTGGTTCACACAGAGTATTCTTCTCGGCAGCGAAGAGGACATGCAGGACATTGCAGATGCAATAGAAAAAATTCAGGCGGAGTCCGGGAGCCTCGTCCCCTGAAAAGTGAATAAAAAATTGCGGAAACCCGTTATAATGCTTGAGAAACTAAAGCCGGACAATCTGCCCGGCTTTTCCTTGTCAAAGATTGAAGGACAGATATGTATAAGCTAAACGTCACCACACATTTTTCTGCAGCGCATCGCCTGAAATTTTATCCTGGTGAATGTGAGCGCATTCATGGGCACAATTACAAGATAAAAGTCACTGTTGCGGGCGATGATCTGGATGAACTGGGCATGCTCATGGATTTAATGGTTCTGCGCACCATCGTCAATGAGTGTGTACAGCCCTTTGACCATCGTTTGATCAACGATGTGGCTCCATTCGACAGCATAAATCCCACATCGGAAAATCTTGCCAATTATATTTTTACCTGGCTGAAAAAGAATCTTCCCAACAAAGTGACCGTCACTCAAGTGGAGGTGGGCGAAACGGAAGAACTCTCCGTGATTTATTCCGGGACCTGACATGCTGGTCAACGAAATTTTCCGCAGCCTTCAGGGCGAGTCGACGTATGCTGGACTGCCGTGTACTTTCATTCGCTTGACGGGCTGCAACCTGCGTTGCGTCTGGTGCGATACAACCCATGCTTTTTATGAGGGCGTGGAGCACACGCTCGAGGAGATTTTACAGCGCGTCCGTTCTTATCCAATGGATCTCATTGAAATAACCGGTGGGGAGCCGCTGCTGCAAAAGGAGACCGAGCTGCTGTGCCGCTCGCTGCTGGCCAGCGGTGCAACGGTCTTGCTGGAGACCAATGGATCGTTGGATATTGATTTAGCGCCGCCCGGCGTAATCCGCATCATCGATATAAAAACGCCTTCCAGTCACGAACATGGCGCCTGGAACGAGAAAAACGTGGCCCGTCTGCGATCCGGCGATGAGATAAAATTTGTCATTGCGGATGCGGATGATTTCGATTACGCTGTGGCCGCGGTAAGACAATATGAATTCGCAGGCCGGTATCCGGTGCTGCTGTCGCCACTCCTGGGCAAGATGGCCTTGCCAGATTTATCCGAGTGGATCCTGAAAAGCGAGCTGCCATTGCGTATGCAAATGCAGCTGCACAAAATCATCTGGGATCCAGAGCAAAGAGGGGTTTGAGATGAAAAAAGCAGTCTGTCTGCTCAGCGGCGGCCTCGATTCCACGACCACGCTGGCCATCGCCAAGTCGGAGGGACTGGAAATACATGCGCTCACGTTCAAATACGGACAAAAAGCGGCCCTGGAAATAGCCGCGGCCATGGACGTGTGCTATCATCTCCAGGTTGCCCATCATAAAATAATTGAATTGGATTTGCGCCAGATCGGCGGATCCGCTTTGACAACCGATATGGCCATACCGCTGCAGGCGCCCAACCCCCAAAAAGTGCCAGTAACTTATGTGCCCGCGCGCAATACCATCCTGCTTGCCATGGCGGTCGCCTATGCCGAAACCATCGATTGCAGCCATCTTTATATCGGCGTCAATGCGCGCGACTTCAGTGGCTACCCGGACTGCCGTCCCGAATTCCTCAAGGCATTTGAACAGGTGGCCAATCTCGGAACGCGCGCCGGGTATGAGGGCCGGCGATTTAAAATTAATGCCCCGTTGCTGCATCTGAGCAAAGGCGAAATCATTCGCTGGGGGCTGTCGCTGGGCGTCGATTACTCGCGCACCGTCAGTTGTTATCAGCCGGACGAAAAAGGATTTGCCTGTGGTCTATGCGAAAGCTGCCGCATCCGGCTGAACGGTTTTGAAGAGGCTGGCGCCGTCGACCCCATCCAGTATTCCGGTTTAATCAAGAAATAAGTACTCAAATCAAAAAGTAACGAGCGAGAACAAAATATGGATGATTTAAAACGCGGACAACGTGAAATTCTTGAATCAAAACTTGAAGTATTTGCCAATATCAATCCGCAAAGAAATTACCTGATCACCATCACTGATCCGGAATTTTCCTGCCTTTGCCCCCGCACGGGCTATCCTGATTTTGCAACGATAGAATTAAAATATGTGCCGGACAAATGGTGCCTTGAATTGAAATCCTTCAAGCTTTACATTAATAAGTTCAGAGACCGTGGCATCTTTCACGAGGAGGTGGTCAATGAGATTCTCGATGATCTCGTCAAAGTTTGCCAGCCAAGATACGTGGCGGTTCATGGTGATTTTAATCCGCGCGGCAATATCCACACCGTGGTTAGCGCAAACTATTTTGCCCCGGGCTTTGATAAAAAAACACTTGACTCTTGCCTTTAATTTATTAAATTCAAGATATAAGGATTTTTACAAGGTACATCAAAAGCAGCGTTGACCGATGAATTACCACTATTACAATTTTTATTATTACTATTTTTACGAGCCGTGCGGCGGATAACCGGGAACCGGTCTGGATATCTAACTACAAATCCGCCCACTGCGCATATTCTGCTGGTGGGCTTTTTTTTAAATGCATACAGAGGACGGGATGAATTTGACAGCACTTCGCAGTGAGATCGATCGTATCGATGAGCAGATCGTCGATCTTCTCTGCCAGCGAGGGGAACTTGCTCTTGAAATTGGCCGCCGCAAAGGCGAAACCGGCCTGGCCATCGCTGACAACGCCCGGGAAAGGGATGTGCTCATCAAGGTTTCCAGAAATAACAACGGTCCATTGAGCGATCAAGACATGGCGCTCATATTTTCTGCCATCATCAAAGCCTGCAGAGAGTTGCAATTTGATGTCTGAATCTGATAACTTGAGAGGGATATTGTGGTCATCGTCATGAAAGACAGTGCCAATGAAACCATGATTGGCGCTGTGACAGATAAACTGGAAAAATATGGGTTTAAAGTCCATAAAGTGGTCGGCGTCAATCGCACCATCCTCGGTGGACTGGGCGATATTCGCAATGTGGATATCCGTGAGTTCGAGATCATGGAGGGCGTTCATGAAGTCCTGCGCATCACGGAACCCTACAAGCTGGCCAGCCGGGCTTTTCATCCCGATAATACCATTGTTGAATTGAAGGAAGCTTCCTTTGGCGGAGATATGGTCACCGTTTGCGCGGGTCCCTGTTCGGTTGAAAGCGAAGAACAGCTCTATACCATCGCCCGTGAAGTGAAAAAAGCGGGCGCCAAAGTTTTGCGCGGCGGCGCGTTCAAACCGCGCACCTCCCCTTATGCCTTTCAGGGTATGGGTGAGACAGGATTGCAGCTCATGCAGCAGGTGGGCAACGAGCTGGAAATCGCCACGGTATCCGAGATCATGGAAATCGCCCAGCTCGATATGATGCTCAAATATATCGATATCATCCAGATCGGTGCGCGCAACATGCAGAATTTTTCCCTGCTGCGCGAACTGGGTTCCATTCGCAAACCCGTCCTTCTCAAACGCGGACTGGCCGCCACCATCGAAGAATTGCTCATGGCGGCTGAATATATCATGTCAGGCGGGAATTACGAGGTCATCTTGTGCGAACGGGGCATACGCACGTTTGAAAATTATACGCGAAACACCCTGGATATTTCAGCCATACCGGTGACGCAAAAAAGGAGCCATTTGCCGATTATCGCGGATCCGAGTCACGGCACTGGCCGCCGTGACAAGGTGGCACCCATGGCGCGTGCCGCTGTCGCCGCCGGCGCCAACGGCCTGATCATCGAAGTACATCACGACCCCGATCACGCCCTCTCTGATGGCGCCCAATCGATCTATCCACACCAGTTCCATCGTCTCATGGAAGAATTGCGCATGATCGCCTGGGCCATTGGGAAACGTGTTTAATCTATACGAGCGGAGTAATAAATGGGAGAGAGTGAACAATTTAAACGCGTAGCCATCATCGGCGTCGGCTTGATCGGCGGTTCTCTGGGCTTGTCGCTTAAACGCAAAGGATTCAAAGGCACGATCATCGGCGTCGACCGGCAGAACGTCCTGGAAATCGCCCAACAGCGGCAGATCGTCGACGAAGCGTATCCACCTGAAAAGCTGGCGCCGGCTATTGCCGAAGCGGACCTGATCTTTTTATGCACCCCGATTGCGGATATTTTGCACACCATTCAGACCATCGGCAAATCGGTTCGTCCGGGTACGTTGATTACAGACGTGGGCAGCACCAAACGGCGTATTGTCGAGGCGGCCAATCTCTTTCTGCCGTCTCAATGCGATTTCATCGGCGGACACCCCATGGCTGGTTCTGAAAGCAACGGAGTGGAAGCGGCAGATCCTTTTCTGTTTGAAAACACGACCTATGTCCTGACGCCCTCCAAACCGATCAATGAGGACAAACGCAAGGGATTTGGAGAATTGATTGAAATGACCGGGGCGAAGGTGCTGCTCATCTCACCCTTGTTGCACGACGAAATCGCCGCGGCGGTCAGCCACTTGCCGCAAATGGCGGCCATCGCATTGATGAGTCTGGCGGCGCGCAGGCAGAAAGAGAGCAGCCACTTCCTTAAAATGGCAGCGGGCGGTTTTCGCGACATGACACGTATCGCTTCGAGTCCCTTTGGCATCTGGGAAGATATTCTTAAAACCAACAGCGACATGATCGAAACCTATATTGACGCTTTTATCGACGAGCTGCAGGCGCTTAAAAAAGCGGTCAAAAACGATGACATGGCGGGACTTTTCGATACCTCGGCAAAAAACCGCTTGTCGATTCCGAAGGATACCCGCGGATTCATGCGTCCTCATTATGATATTTCAGTGGCTGTCGAAGACCGGCCGGGCATGATTGCCATCATTGCCGATACCCTGCTGGAAAAAAACATCAACATCAAGGATATCGAAGTATTAAAGATTCGCGAAAATGAGGGTGGCACCATGCGACTGGCATTTGCCACTGAGGTCGACCGGGAAATGGCCCTGGCACTGTTGAAATCACGCGGCCTCGAATGCAGAAAGAGAGAATGATATGTCCGACAGGATCATAAAATCAAAAAGCCGAATCGCAGGCGAGATCACGGTTCCGGGCGATAAATCGATCTCTCACCGTGCCCTGATTCTCGCCGCCATGGCGGATGGCGAGAGCCGCATCAATGGGTTGTCTACCGCGCGCGATGTACAAAGCACGCGCCAATGCCTGCTTGATCTGGGCGTGCGCATGAAAGTGGATGCCGATGCATTACGCGTCACCGGCAAAGGAAAATACGGCTTCAAGGCGCCCAAAAAGACCCTCGATGCCGGCAATTCCGGGACTACCATACGACTGCTCTCCGGGGTGCTGGCTGCGCAAAAGTTTATCTCCACCATCACCGGCGACGCTTCCCTGCGCAACCGGCCCATGCGCCGCATCATTGAGCCCCTGGAGAATATGGGGGCGACCATCGAAAGCGCTTCCTATAAAGCCCCGTTGACCATTCAAGGAGGGCCGTTGCGCTCCATCGATTACGCGTCCACCATCGCCAGCGCACAAGTAAAATCCTGCATACTCCTGGCTGGCTTGTACGCAAACGGCATCACCCGCATCACCGAGCCGACACCATCCAGGGATCATACCGAAAGAATGCTGGAGGCCTTCGGTGTCCAGGCTCAGTATTCACTGGGTGGTGCAGGTGTCAAGGGACCTGCCAATTTGCAGGCAACCGAGATCGTGGTGCCCGGGGATATATCATCCGCCGCCTTTTTTCTGGTAGCGGCGTCCTTGCTGCCCGATTCAGAGATCAGCTTGTTGAACATCGGCATAAATCCTACCCGGCTTGGCATTTATGATGCACTCCTCGCCATGAAGGCAAACATACACATGAGCCCTGCTCAAGTGATCAACATGGAACCGCGCGCTGATATTTTGGCCCGCAGCAGCCAACTGTTTTCTGCAACCCTCGCGGGTTCGATGATTCCCAGAATCATTGATGAGATTCCGGTGCTGGCGGTCGCTGCGACCCAGGCTACGGGCACCACTGTCATCCGCGATGCTGCGGAATTACGCATCAAAGAGTCGGATCGCATTGCCGCTGTCGCCGAAAACCTGCAAAAAATGGGCGCCAATGTGCGCGAAACCAAAGATGGTCTGGTCATCACGGGGCCAACCCCCCTGAAAGGTGCGGAAATTGACTGTCACGATGATCATCGCATCGCCATGTCCTTCGCCATCGCCGGACTGATCGCCCGTGGTGAAACGGTGATCAAAGGCGCCGAGTGCGTTGAAATTTCTTTCCCGGGATTTTTCCAATTACTGGATCAAATCTGTCATGATTAACAGTCGTACCAGAGTCTTCGCCCTCTTTGGCGATCCGGTCAGCCATTCGCTGTCGCCATTGATGCAAAATTATTTCATGCGGAGGTTTGGGGTCGATGGGATTTATGTGGCGATGCCTGTTTCGTCCAATCAACTGCAGCCGGCCATCCAGGGGGCCGCTGCCATGAAGTTCGCCGGCGTAAATCTGACAACGCCACACAAACAAGCCGTGCTGCCGCTTTGTCAGCAGCAATCACCGGAATGCCGGCTCATCGGTGCCGCCAACACGCTGGTGTTCCGCGAAAACAACATTCATGCTTATACCACAGATGCATTCGGATTCATTACTTCACTGGGGGAAGCGCAAGCCCGGTTTAAAGACAGCCGTGTGGTGCTCTGGGGCGCGGGTGGCGCCGCCCGATCGATCTGCTTGGCCCTGTCGCAGCTCGGCGTTGGTCATCTGACAATCGTCAACCGCACGCAATCCCGCGGACAGGAATTGGCTTCCTTCTGCACAGCGCATCTTGCCTTCCAGAGCGTGAATTTGTTGGTTGGCGATCATCCTCTGCTTGCTGATACGGTAGATGCCGCGGATATCCTGATCAATAGCACATCCATCGGTTTGCATCCGCAGGTTGAAGCAGCGCCGTTCACGCAATCAGAAAGAGTCGGCAGGAAGCATTTTGTTTATGATTTGATCTACAATCCGCGGCAGACCCGTTTCCTCGTTGAGGCGGAGAAACGCGGTGCTGTCGTTCAGAATGGCCTGGATATGCTCATCTATCAGGGACTTGCGGCGTTGAATATCTGGCTCGAGTCTGACTTTTCACTGGACAAAAAAATGTATCATGAGTTGGTGGCGAAAATGAATGCTGAATTAGGATGATGAATCGGATCCGTTTTTTAACCGCGGGGGAATCGCACGGACAGGCGCTGGTCACGATCGTGGAAGGACTGCCCGCTGGGCTGGAACTCAGTGAAGATGAGATCGCCATCGATCTCAGACGCCGACAGCGCGGCCATGGACGCGGCGGGCGCATGAAGATTGAACAGGATCGCGTCCGTTTCCTCGCCGGGGTGCGCTATGGCAAGACGCTGGGGAGTCCAGTCGCCATGCTCCTGGAAAATCGCGATTGGCCCAATTGGACGCAAAAGATGGCCGTGGCAGCGATAACCGATGCGGTTCAGCCACTGCATATGCCGCGACCGGGGCATGCGGATTTTGCCGGCATGGTCAAGTATCGCCAGGACGATCTTCGCAACATTCTCGAACGCTCTTCGGCCAGAGAGACCGCGATGCGGGTGGCTGCGGGCGCTGTCGCGCGTAAATTGATCAAACAATTTAAAGTTTCCATTTTCGGGCATGTCACCAGCATCGGCGGCGTCCGCGGCAACTTTTCCGCGCTTGATTTTTTCACCGGCGAAAATGCCTATAACGCCGAACGGCTCGCCCGGTGGCAGGTAAAAATGGATGATGTCGAACACTCGCCGGTCGCCTGCGCCGATCCCGTGATCGGCACAGAGATGATCAAAAACATTGATGCCGCAGCGGCGCAGGGCGACTCATTGGGCGGCTCATTCGAAATCGTCGTTCTCGGCGCCCCTGTTGGCCTGGGGAGTCATGTTCATTGGGACCGGCGCCTGGATACCCTGCTCTCCGCTGCGTTGATGAGCATTCCGGCGATCAAGGCCATTGAATTCGGCCTCGGCCAGGGCGTGGCAGAACGGCCCGGCAGCCAGGTTCATGATGAACTCTTTTACAATGATAACAGCGGTTATTATCGCGCCAGCAACAACGCCGGCGGCATCGAGGGCGGGATGAGCAATGGTGAGGCGATCATCATCCGGCTTTACATGAAACCACTGCCGACCTTGTCCCAGCCACTGCAATCGCTGGACGTGGCGACGCATCAGCCGCAAAAAGCGTTTCATGAACGTGCGGACGTCTGCGCTGTGCCGGCAGCTGTCGTCGTTGCAGAAGCCATGACCGCACTTACGATCGCCAATACGCTGTGCGAAAAGTTGGGTGGGGATTCGATCACAGAAATGCAGGAACATTTTAAGGATATTGCGCATGTACCCTTGGGATGGTAAAAACGTTTATTTTATAGGATTTATGGGAACCGGCAAAAGCCGGGTTGGCAAGGCTTTCGCTGGCATGCTGGGTTGGCCCTTCGCAGATACAGATGCGATGATTGAACAGCAGACCGGGCTGCGCATCAGTGATATTTTTGCGCAGCAGAGCGAGGCCGCCTTTCGATCCCTTGAAAATCAAGTGGTAGATGGCATCAGCAAACAGAAACACTGGGTTGTGTCGCTCGGCGGCGGTGCCGTCGTTCGCGAGGAGAATTGGGCAAAAATTCAATCTTCCGGCATCACCATTTGCCTCCATGCAGATGCCGAGGTTCTTTTCAAACGGCTTTCACGCAAGGGGAAACGGCCGCTGCTCGCGGGGTTGAGTGATGAAGCCTTGAACGAGCGCATCTCTTCGCTGTTAAAAGTGCGTCAACCCATTTATGATCAAGCCCACTATCATTTTGAAAGCCGCGAGGAAATCTCGGCACAAATGCTGGCAGAAAAGATCTTTCTCTATCTGCAGGATGAGCCATGAAACACGTGATCGTGTCGACGCCTGGCAAGCGATATGACATCATCGTCGAGAAAAAATCTTTCGCGCAATTTCCGCTCATACTGCAGTCGCTCACTGCAGGGCCCGTGGTCCTGATTACGGATGCAAACGTCCATGCCATATACGGCCGCCAACTCGCTGCGCGCCTGCAATCCACAGGCCGCCAGATCCTGGTTCAGATTATTCCGCCCGGTGAATCCTCCAAAACTTTACAGCAGTGTGAACAGCTCTATTCGGCATTGATCGAAAATCATGTTTCCAGGGACGCAGTGATCGTTGCTCTGGGCGGAGGCGTTGTTGGGGACCTCGCCGGATTTATTGCCGCCACTTACATGCGCGGCATCCGGCTCATCCAGATCCCGACCACCTTGCTGGCCCAGGTGGACAGCAGCGTGGGAGGCAAGGTTGGTGTCAATCACACACTCGGTAAAAATCTCATCGGTGCCTTTTATCATCCAGACAAAGTGCTAATCGATCCGGAAGTGCTGCAAACATTGGACGAACGTGAATGGCGCGCCGGACTTGCGGAAGTCGTCAAATATGCCTTCATTCAGGATACAGAACTTTTACGCCTTCTGGAAAACGAGATGACGACCATTCTGCAACAACGGGATGCCGATGCGCTGGAAGAGATCATCGCCCGCTGCTGCGAGATCAAGGCGGATATCGTCCAGCAGGATGAACGCGAAGAAGGCGTGCGCGCCTGGTTGAATTTCGGACATACGATTGGACACGCCCTGGAGGCGGCCACCGGTTTTAACTATTATTGCCATGGTGAAGCTGTCGGCCGCGGTATGATGGGCGCACTGCATCTCTCAACCGCTCTGACAGGTTTGCAGGCGGATGAGTTGCAACGCGCTTTGGCGCTGATACGGATGCTGAATCCGCCGCCTGTTCCGAAAAACATCAGCCTCGAAGAGATCATGGCTCGTCTGCTGCAGGACAAAAAACGCCGCAGCAGCGGGCAGACCTGGGTGCTGTTAAATCATCTCGGCGCTGTGCTGCTGCAGGACAACATTTCTGACGCACTAACCCGGATGGCCGTCGAACAGGCTTGTCAGGACCTTTATTAGCAAACGCGTGTGAGG
This sequence comes from Candidatus Zhuqueibacterota bacterium, assembly GCA_963169875.1. Classification (GTDB taxonomy): domain Bacteria; phylum Zhuqueibacterota; class Zhuqueibacteria; order Residuimicrobiales; family Residuimicrobiaceae; genus UBA2214. The sequence continues at coordinate 6,540 of CAUJEL010000076.1, read as the reverse complement.
TTTTTCATGTTCACCATACTTGTGCTCCATGGCCCCAATCTCAATTTATTGGGAGAACGCGAGCCCGCCATTTATGGAAGTCTCACCCTGGATGAAATCAATGCGGCCATCACCGCCGAAGCAAAACGTCTTGCGGTCACGGTGGAGAACCATCAGTCCAATCATGAAGGTCTGCTCATCGATTTGATCCATGAGAAACGCAAGTGCGTCGATGCGATCCTCATTAATCCCGGAGCCTATACCCATTACAGCTATGCCATCCGCGATGCACTTGCGGCTGTGGGGCTCCCTGTCGTGGAAGTGCACCTGTCGGATATACACAAACGTGAATCTTTTCGCCGGCACAGTGTTATCTCTGATGTTTGTCTGTCGCAAATATCCGGGAAAGGTCTGAACTCTTATCTCGAGGGTTTGCATTTATTGGTTGACTATCTCCGGAAAAAGCGCTAAAATAAATATTGTAGAAACCGGACTTTTACATGAAGAATATCGAACTGGCCAGATTATTCGATCAGATCGGTGACATCCTCGAGTTCAGGGGAGAGCTGATTTTCAAGATCAACGCCTACCGCAAGGCGTCGCGGGCGATTCATGAATTGACCGTGGATGTCGCTGATCTCTGGCAGCAAAACAGACTGGCGGAAATACCGGGTGTTGGCAAAGGACTTCAGGAAAAAATTGCCGAATACCTCAGCAGCGGAACCATAATTGAAATGGAAGCCCTGTTGCAAGGGGTTCCAAAAGATCTTTTTGAGTTGCTCAGCATTCAGAATTTCGGCCCAAAAACTGCGGCGCTGGCCTATAAAGAGCTCGGTGTGGAGACGATCGCGGATCTGCAGCGCGTCATCGGCGATGGCTCGCTGGCGCAGCTGCCCGGCATGGGCGCAAAAAAAGTGGAAAATATCCGCAAAGGAGTGGAATTGCGCGCCAGCGCCAGTGACCGGATTTCAATTGGACTGGCCATTCCGGTGGTGGAGGAGATCCTCGAGTATCTGCATAAAACAGTGGGCGACAAGATCGGACGGATCACGCCAGCGGGATCGGTGCGGCGCGGCCGTGAAACCGTTCACGATATCGACATCCTGGTCGAGACCTCCCAGGGCGCGGCCGTGATCGATGCCTTTGTGCACATGCCGGGCGTTACCCAAATATCAGGAGCGGGCGACACAAAAGGCAGCGTCATGCTCCAGGATCGCGTCCAGGTGGATGTGCGTGCGGTGGATAAAGACAGCTTCGGCGCTGCTCAGCAGTATTTTACCGGCTCCAAGGAGCACAATGTTCATCTGCGCGAAATCGCCAAAAAGATGGGCTTGAAAATCAATGAATATGGCGTTTTCAGCGGCGAAGAACGGCGCGGTGGAGAAACCGAGGAACAGGTTTACCAGCTTTTGGGATTACAGTGGATTCCAGCGGAATTGCGGGAAGATCGCGGTGAGATCGAGGCCGCTGCGAAAGATCAGCTGCCGCAACTTTTAGATCTCAAAGACATTAAATCGGACCTTCATATCCACTCCAACAGCAGTGACGGTCAGTACTCACTGGCGGATATGGCGGAAGAGGTTCGTAAAATGGGCTATTCCCATATGGCCTTTTGCGACCACTCGCGCTCGGCGCGATATGCCAATGGCCTGGAGGAAACCCGGCTTTTACGCCAGATCGATGACATCCGCACACTGCAGAAAAAATACGACGATTTCACCATCCTCGCTGGATGTGAAGTCGATATACTGCCGGACGGCAGCCTCGATTATCCCGATTCGCTGCTGGCAGAATTGGATTTTGTGGTGGCTTCCATTCACTCGGCCTTTAAAACCGATCCCACAGCCCGCACACTGGCTGCCATGCAGAACAAGTATGTCGATGTGATTGGGCATCCGACTGGACGGCTTATTTCACGGCGCGAAGGTTTCGAAATCGACATCAATGCCGTCGTGGAAATGGCCCGCAAGACAGGAACAGCTCTGGAGATAAACTCATTTTGGGATCGGCTCGACCTGTGTGACTTGCACGCACGTCTCGCTGTTGAACAGGAGGTTAAAATATCCATCAATACCGACGCACACCATCCCACCCATCTGCCCATGATGCGCTATGGTGTGTCCACGGCGAGAAGAGGCTGGGTGCGCAAGAGCGATGTCATTAATACATTTTCTCTTGAAGCGTTAAAAAAGTGGCAAAAACGTAATCAAACTGTATCAAAAAGAGTCAAATGAGCCGTTTTGCGCCATTTCGAAACCCTATTGCTCGACCGCAACAGGCTCTGCTGCAACCCGTGTTTTTGGATATAGATAAGTTATTATTTTACAATAAGAGAGTTGTCACAAAAAATATACTTTTCAACAATGATTGGCATGATTCATGCAAGCTAAAGCCAATAAATACCATGCCAATTTAGGAGGGGCATCTTGATGAAATTTATGCTACAATGCCTGAGCAGCTTGTTGATCTTTGCCCTGGCTTTTACCGCACCCGGGACAGGCGCCGATCTGCAGCGTCCCTTTGATCCCGTCGTGGTAAAGGGAAGTCAATTAACGGATTTTGTTTCTGCAAATACAGATACCGGGCACGTTTTTGTCTATGTCTACAGGGATGGAAGCTGGGCGCAGATTCCGTTTCAGATTGACGAAACCGATAATGGCGGCTATTTTGCCAACCATAATGGCAAGCTGGATAACAATGACGAAATCTGCTTCATGGCCGCCGACATGGGGGACAGTGCCGGAGATAACCGCTGGATCGCAGACATGACCTCAACGCTCTATCAGAGATACCAGGTCTGCGCCACCGATTCATCGGAATCGCCCGCCAGAAAGGCCTATGCCTACATTTATAGATCCAATACCATCAGCCGCGATTTCACCCCCTATATGTCCTACAAGACTTCATCCATCGGGCGCTCCGATACGGTCAGGGCGCTGACCTACACCTATGGTCACAGCAAGGATGCCATCCCGGACTATCTGTCCATCCGCAACGGCTCCACAGCTTCCGCGGATTTGCTGGATCGCTGGAAAATCCGTTTCAAAGGTGCCTATCAATTTTTCCTGCCCTATGAAGAATCCGAGGTGACCGCCCTGCGCGATACCATGATCTTTGTGCGTCAGGGACCGGTGCGCGTCATTCACAAAAAAGTGTATGCCATCTATTTTTATACCATCACCGAACCGGTCGATCATTTGCCCTTGACCATGACTTTTTATCCACGCTGCGCAAAAATAAATCTTATCGAGGAAAGCCTTGGCCAGGATATGGGCATGACACGCATGCGTCAAACCGTGGATTATCTGCCTAACATATCGGGCTCTAAATTTCACTGGTTGAATGGCAGCGATATCCCCATCGATGGCAACCTGGACAACCTGGGCGACAAGACATTGCCTACGCCAAGTGTGAACTGGTTCATGCTGCAAGGTGATTTCGGCACCATTGCCACCACCGCATCCATGAAACCGATTCCCAATACAAAACAAACTTTATACTACCTGGACGATCAGTTGAAAAAGACTGCTGATTTGCACACCAATACCGGCGATTCCCTCTCCTTCGGCGAGAGCGGCATCCAGCTCGAAGCGGTGGAGGATGCGGTCATTCAGACTGAGAATCAGGACCTTGCAGCCACTTTTTATTACGTGCCCGAATATCACACCGCTGCATGGGGCGACTCCGTTGCGGATTATATGCGACATCCCCTGAAAATTACCGTGATGCCGAGAACCAACACCGTCATTCCGGTAGAACTGGCCGCTTTTTCCGCCCGATTGAGTCAGGGCACCGTGATTCTGAACTGGTCCACGGCCAGCGAAACTAATAATTATGGGTTCGATATCGAACGCAAATGCGCCACGTGCAGCGATTGGCAGAAAATCGCCTTTGTAAAAGGCAACGGGACTTCACAAACCTATCATGCATATACCTGCACGGATAAAACCCCCAGCCAGGGTAGTAACAACTACCGTTTGCGGCAAATCGATACCGATGGCCGTTCAAGCTATTCAAAAACAGTGACCATTCGCATCAGCCTGCCGCAGACGCTGCAGCTGGAACAGAATTATCCGAATCCTTTCAATCCCCATACAGAAATTGCTTTCCAGATTCCCGAAGGTGTTAGCGATCGGGTGCAATTGTCCCTGTTTAATCTGCTCGGACAGAAGATCATTATGCTCATCGATGAGGAAATGCCGGCCGGTTATCATAAAATTACCTGGGATGGACGGGATGACCGGGGCCAACAGGTGGTCTCCGGTGCTTACCTGTATCGCCTGCAACTTGGCAATCAGGTCATGACGCGAAAAATGATCAAGATGCAATAATAAAAAAAAGCCCTGAAAAACAGGGCTTTTTTTTATGAAAAATGATTAGGGCAAGGGCGGAGGGGATTGGGAGGATGGCTCCGCCGACACCTCTGCGGTCGTTGTGATCATGCGTTTGAATTCCAGGCTGTAAATATCGAGAAGCGTGATCAACAGCGAGGCCAACACCGGGCCGATGATAAAGCCCATGATGCCGAAAAAGCTGATGCCGCCCAACGAAGAAAAGAAAACCATCAAATCGTGCATGCCCGCATCGCGGCCGACAATGCGCGGCCGTAAAAAATTGTCCACATTGGATATGATCACGGTGCTGATCAGGATGATCCCTATGCCGTTGCCGGTATTTCCCATGGCAAACTCAAAGATCGCGGCCGGGATTAAAACCAGATAGGCGCCCACAAACGGCAGCAATGAAAGCACCACCATGACCATACCCCACATGACTACGGCTTGATAGCCGAACGCCCAAAGGGTTAATCCGCCCATAAAACCCTGCAGGCATCCCAGAATGACTGTGCCCTTGACCGTCGCCCTTGAAATGGCGTTGAAATGTTTGACGATCAGCGCCTTGTGCTCATCTCCCAGAGGCAAAAAGGCCATCAGCGCAGCGACTATTTTTTCGCCATCCTTGAAAAAATAAAACATGGTGAACATGGTGATGAGCAAATTGGTCACCACAGCCACAGTGCCCCGCGAAGTCAGATTGATGATCTTGCCCATATACGTGGTGACCGTCTTGAATCCTTCTTCAATGGCGCTGCGCCAGTTGATCTTGTCGAGCTGGAGACGTTCGTACCAAGGGTACTGTTTCAGCAAATCTGGATTTAATTGCGTTGCTGTAAATACCTTTTCCAGGGTCGGTTCTGCCGACTGATAAAGATCGATCGCCTGATTGATGACAACGTTAATCAGCAGGGCCAGCGGTATCAACAGACCCAGCAGCAGAATGATGCAAGCCAGAAAAGCGCTGATCCCATCCCGGCCTTTCGTCCATTTTTGCAGCTTCTTGTAAAGGGGATAAAAGAGCGTGCAAAACACACCGGCAATGATGATCGGAACCAGAAATATTTTTATCATGCGGAAAAAAATGACCAGCACGATCAGGAGAAGAATCAGCAAAAAATAGTGACTGAATCCCATATTTTGCAGGCCGGAGTTTCGCTTAACCGGAGAGGAATTGTCTTTTTCTGAAAGCGCGTCCATGAAATATCCTCCTTTGCCAGGAATGTAAGTGCACATTTATGTTGTTATATAGCAAATTTAGCGCTTTGAAGCAAGATTTATTTGAATAGAGGAGTATAAAATGGAATTAAAACAGACGATCGAAATGCGCGCCAGTGTGAGAAAATACAAAATGGATGCGGTGCCTGTGGACGATTTGCGCGAGATGGTGCGCCGGGCCGGCATGTCGCCCAGCGTCAATAATTCACAACCGTGGAAATTTATCGCCATCACCAACCGGGAATTGCTCAATCGCATGGCTGAGGCCGTCGAGAACCAGCTGGACACGCTGTTGCCGCAGGCCGACTCCCATGCGCAAAGTTCCATCAAGGCCACGGTGGAGTATTTTTCGACCTTTTTCAAGGATGCACCTGCCGTGATCGCGGTCACCATGCACCCCTATGAAGCCATCATTGATAAATTAATGATCGCTGATAAAAATGGTCATAGCGACATCAATCAACGCCGCAACAATCCCGATATTCAGAGTGTCGGCGCCGCGGTGCAAACCATTCTTCTCAGCGCGGTGGATTTGGGGTATGGCGCGTGCTGGCTTAGCAGCATGTTGATCGCCCAGGAGCAGCTGCAGAAATTGTTGAATGTGGAGGCTCCCTGGAAACTCATGGCATTCATCGCTGTGGGCAAGCCCGCTGCAGAACCACGTCAGCGCGACAAAAAGGATGTAACACAGATTTTTGAACATCTGGCGTGATCGTTTGCGCGCAGGTGACTATAATACGTGTTATTTTCCCTTGCATCTTTGCCCCAATATTTTAAATTGGTAGGCAGAAAATTAAATCCCCTTCTTCTTTTCACAGCGGTCGGAGGCCGAATGAAGATTCATGAGTACCAAGCGAAAGAATTGCTGGCGCGGCATGGAATACCCGTGCAGCGCGGTGGTGTGGCATTCACACCCAAACAGGCGCGCAAGATCGTTGAAAAGCTGAAACTGCAAACCGTGGTTCTCAAGGCCCAGGTTCATGCAGGCGGCCGCGGCAAAGCCGGCGGC